>JAFTGI010000207.1 GCA_017458195.1 Prevotella sp. | reverse complement strand
GGCTTACGAGCAGGAAGAAGCCCGACATGAGGAATCCGAATGTCAGCATGATGGAGAATCGTCGTTGCATCAGCAGGGTGAGCAACATGATGAGCCACGCCATAAAGAGCATCGTCTCGTAACCGTTCGACAAGGGTATCGTGCCGCTGACCATCCAGCGCAGGGCCAGACAGACCGTGAGCGCCAGCGCCGAAACAACCATCACAGCGAGGGGCAGTCGCTGACGGCGGTTGAACACGGTGAGCAGCAGGCAGACAAACCCCATTGTCAGGTTGACCATCAACAGGATGGTGGCGAACGGACTGGCATTGTAGATGCGCTCTGCTTTCAGCCGGGTGTCCGACGGAATGGCTTCGGCGCCGTAGCGACGCTGATATTGCTGAAGCTTATCGAGGGCTTCGTTCATGCGCTCGAAGTTACCGCTGCGTGCATCGTCGGCGAGCAGCTGGAAAATGTTGCGGATATAGTCACGACGTTCGGGCTCCATCGTTTCGGGGAAATCATCGGCCGGACTATACCATGTTCCTTCGAACGGGAAGATACTCATCGGCTGGGCCAGCCTCAGACTCATGACGATCATCAGTTTTTCGTCGAGCTTGGCAGCCTCCTGGTGCAGCTTGTCGTGATGGCCTTGATAGTATTCGTCGAGCAGTTGGCCGAGCTTGTAGTCAGTGCCATTAAAGAAACTTGATATGGCGCTTCTCTCATTTAGACCAAGCCGTTGGCGCAGCTCCGTGTTTTTCACCTTGATGAGCGGCTCCTGATCCCATTCGTTTGGGAAGAACAGTAGGCCGGCCAGCACCTGTTCGGGCGTATAGTTGGCATAGCTTCGTTTGCCGCAGAGTTTCTTCGTCACGTCAATGGCGTAGGTTTGTACTGGGCAGATGCGGTCGGCATAGAGCATGTTGAGCCTGCCCAGACGGTCGGCCGTCTCTTGTGGCAGGGTGGGGGTTGCATTGACAATTTGGGCTACCATGAGTAGACTGACGGTCAGAACTGTTTTCTGGCGCCGCGTCTGACGGAGCAGCTGTCGGTATGTTCCCTTAGGGTCGACGAGCACCCACAGCATTGAGAGGAACAGGAGTCCATAGCCGATGTAAGTGATGGGAACGCCCCAAGGATCATAGCTGACGCTGAGGGTCGTGCCGCGCTCGTCAGGGTCGAATCCGCTCTGATAGAGCCTCATGCCGTGGCTGCTGAAGATGTTGTTCATCGAGACCACGGTGGTCGTTGTCCCGTCGGCAGTTCCAATGGCCAGGTGCGATTGGTAGTCAATGGCAGCGCGTGTGCCATTGTGATACGAGGCCACGAAGGAATCGAGCTGCAATGTGAATGGCAGTGTACGCCGATGACTGTCCTCGTCAACATAGACGTCGGTCGACTGCCCCTCGCGGAGATGCAGTCGACCGGTGTGTGAGGTGAGATGAGTTGTCAGTGCCCCGGCTAAAATGACGACAAACGACAGGTGGAGCAGCACCACCGACGGGCGGCGCACGCGTCGCTTGACGAACCACGCGACGGCCACAGCCGTCAGCAGGGCCCACAGTGCGGTGAACCACCACTGGTGGTAGACGTCATATCCTGAGACGTGTTCGGCAAAGGTGGCGGCCGCCATGACGAGGACGACCGCCGTGTATGCGAGGATGACAACTCTTTTCATCAGATTGATTGCAGGAATTTCACGATGGCGTCGCGGTCGGCCTTCGGTAGGTTATAGAACTTCAATGTCGAGGCGTAGGCATCGGAATTCTTTGAGTAGGCGTGCCACATGATGGCCTCAATCTCGTTGCGTGCCCGACAGTCGTGCAGACGGTCCTCGGCGCCAGTGTTGATCTTCGACAAGCCGCGTCCCCAGAGGGGCGTGGTGCGGCACCATGAGCCGTGGATGCCGTTCTTCATGAACAGACGGTGCTGCACCATGTCGGTGTAGGGGTAGATGGTCTGGTTCTTGTAGGTCGGCAGATTCAGGTTCTTCGTGGTCAGGATGGAGGGCGACCATAGGTTGTCGTCCTTCGTCTGCCACTTGGCGCGATGGCAATACTGGCAGCCTATCTCGTTGAACACCTGCTTGCCGCGCTGCACCTGTGGGTCGTTCAGGTTGCGGGCACGGGGAATGGCCAGGCCGCGGTGCCACACCATGAAGGCCCAGAAGTTCTCGTCGCTCATCTCAGGTGCAAAGTTGTGCCAGGGGTTGTCGAACTGATTGGTAGCGGGGTCGAGCAAGCCTTTTACTGCGGCGCTGATGCCCTCGTCAGTGCCGTCGGCATAGTAAGGCGAGCTGGGATTCTGCTTGATGGCGGCAATGACGCTCGGCGTCTCACTCTGCTTGGTAGCCCAGGCTGAAGTTGTGTAGAGATAGGGGCGGTCGGAACGGCTCACGTTGGTGATGTTCCAGATGGCATTGGCGCCTGCACCGTCCTGCAGCGAACCGCGTGTGCATGCATAGGTGAACTTCTTGATGCGGTTCACGCCGTTGGCCGTGTAGAGGGCAGAGGGCGCCCAGTCATTGGTGGTTGCGTCCCACATATTGGGATTCAGCTGAACGCCGGCCTGGGCTTCGCGGGCATACTGAGCCTTGATGGAGTCGTCGGGAATGGCGTCAATAAGCCCAGTTCCGATGATGCCAATCGTGCTCTCAAGACGGAAGGCCACGGCACCTGTCTGGTAGGGCGTGGGATTCGTGTTGAAGGCCCTCTCAGGAATATAAAGCTCCGGATAGATGAGCGTGAACTCCTCGCCGTCGGGGAAGGTGAAAGCCCGTCCGTTGTAGGGGGCGATGCCGCTCTCCATCTCTTTCAGCGTGAGCCAGTCGAGCTGTATCTGACTCTCATCGATGGGGGCCTCGAAGGGATAGCAGGCCTGCGTCTGAGGCATGCCGGTGACCTCGGCCACGTATGGGCCATCGTCGCTGTTGGCTCCGTCGGCCGGATGATAGACCACGAGCAGATAGCCGTTGCCCCAAGTGGCGGTGTACTTGTCCACTCGCTTACCGTGTCCATAGGCCGGATGGCAGTCCAGACACGACTTGCGTACGTAGGCAGGGCCCAGACCGTTGAAGGGGGCCGTGTTCTCGGTGACATTACGCTCGAAGAAGGCCTCGCCGCGGTTGAAGGCATCCATCAGCCCCATCTGCTCCACGGCGGGTGTCTCGTCCTCATAGCAGCCTGCCGAGACGTTCTCGGTGGTGCCCAGCACACCGCCCGGATACCATTCCTCGGCCAGGAAATTGCCGACGGATTGACCTACATAGTTCGTGTCAAGGACGGTTTTCCCGGTTTGCTCGTCGTCGTCCTGACAGGCTGTCAGACCGAGCGTGAGGCTTAGGGTGATGAGTGTTAATTTGCTGTTTGTCATCAATTTCATTGTTTTGTTATTTTTCATTATTCTACTTTCGCAGCCCAGTCGGCAGCCTCCTGCAGCTTGTCGTCAAGCGCGTTGATGGCGTCGATGGCGGCCTGGACGTACTGAGGTTTCTCGTTGCCGTTGATGATGTCGACAAATGCTTTGCCGTTCTTGCAGGTCGTCAGGGCGCTCAGTGCAGTTTCAAGGCGTGCCTTAAGTTCGGTGGCCAGTGCTGCATTTGTCTTCTCTGCGAAGGCCATGATTGAGTTTGCATTGGGTGTCGTGAGGTTGACGCCACCGTAGAGCGTGTTCTTGATACTCATGATGTTGTCATAGAAATCGGCGAATGACTTCTTGCTGTAGGGCGACTCGATGTAGTTGACATCCTCACCCGTCCAGGCATTGCCGATCTTGGTGTTGGCCACCTCGTTGCAGATGTTCGAGCAGCCTGCATTGAGGATGGTGACCAGCACGTCCTGCCAGGCACGGAAGCTGCTGCCAGCCTTTCCGGCGTTGAGCATGTTGTCGCCGTAGTAGTCGTCGACCACCTGGGTCTCCAGTTCCCATTCTTCTTCCACAGCCTCGACGCGATCCTTGCCGGCGGCATCGCCCATCCAAGCCACCTGCAACTGGAAGCACTTCTGCATCAGGTCGTTGGCCACGGCGGCGGCGTAGGTCAGTTCCTGCTCGCCGGTGATGTGGGCGTTGATGGCGGTGAAGGCCTCGTCGCTCTCCTCCTGCTTCAGGTCATTGACCGTGCGGAGATTGCCGTCACGGAAAATAATGAACTCAATGGCATGGAAGCCCAACAGGGTGGGGGCCAGGTCGCTGGCACCAGACTCCTCGTCCTCCAGCTTTTCTAAAAGGCTGGCATTGTTCAGGCCTGTTGCCAGGGCATCGGCGTCGAGGGGCCATGTGTCGATGTGGGGGTCGATGCCGAACGTGGTGGCAGGGCCGTAGAGGAAGGCCTCACTGGCTTCCCAGTAGGCACGGGTGCTGAGGAATGTGTCGCCAATCTTTCTGAGTTCGGTGTCGGTCAATGTGCCCTTCTTGAAGTTGTCGCGTGCAGCCACCAGCTCATCAGCCAAGGTCTTGGCATTGTTGGCCAAGTTTGTATAGGTTGCGAACACCACATTCTCTACATATTGTTTCGACAGTGCCTGAATCGACAGTTCATTGGCTGTCAATTCATCATTGTTGTCGTCATCATCACTGCAGGCGGTAAACGATGTCATTGTAAGAGTTGCTGCAAACAGCAGCATAGAAATTCTGAAAATCTTTTTCATTGTCTTGATAATTTTTGATTTAAGTTATTTGTGATAATACTCAAAGGAAGAAGCCCTCATAGGCCACACCAACGCTGATGCTTGGCTCGTCGTTATATTGCTGTTTCAGGAAACGTTTCGAAAATTCTGCCTTGACGGCAATCTGTGGAACGGGGAAGTAGTTGATACCGACGGCCATGCGGTTCTTCTCGGTGAACTGATATTCCATCTGCCCCTTGGCCGGGATGTAGGGATTATAGTGCTCGAAGCGCCCGAAGACATACATCTGCTGGTCGGAGGCGCGCAGACGTTCGAACTGCGAGAACACGTCGTAGCCGGCCTCGATGCCGATGGCCACGGCCTTCTCGCCGACATTGTCGCTGCTGTAGGGCGAGTTGCTCTGGCGGGCACGCGTTGCCTTGGCGGCATAGACCGCTGTGACATCGCTCAGATGCCCGTAGTCGGCCTGTCCGCGCACAATCCAGTTATGAGCGTTGTAGGTGAAGTCGAACGAACCGATTATCACCGTGCCCTTGGCGTCCTTGTTGCGGTTGCCCTCATTTTCCATGTCGTGCGGGTCACTGTTGTGCAGTGTGTTGCCCACGAATCCGCTCACGGCCATGCGCAGGCCGGGAATGCTGTAGTTGTCGATGCGTGCCGACAGACCGTATTTGTTTGCTACCTTATATTCTAATGGTGATCCGGCTCCCTTGTGAATCCAGCCGTCGCGGTTGAAGAGGAAGGCATCCAGTCCGGCCGTCAGCGTGGCCTCATAGCGGAACTTTCCCACACGTCCCCAGAGGCTCAGACCCGTGTCGTGCCATGTGCTGGGCAGGATCTTGTCCTCACCCTCGGGGCGATAGACGGTGAAGAAGTTGAGCGGCTCGTGATGGGCATTGTTCAGGCCTACGGGCACGATGATGTGACCGATCTTCAGGTTGAGCGCCCGCGAAAAGCGCTTCTGGATCCAGAACTGCTCCAATTCCACCTCTCCGCCCTTTTCCTGCTCGCGCTCCCATTCGGCGGCCTCCTCGAACTCATGTTCGGCCGAGCTGCCCGTGCCCGTATGCTCGAATTCGATCTCCGTGCCGAGCGTCCAGCCCTTGCCGAAGTTGTAGCCCATGTAGATCACGGCATGGGGAATGTCGAACCGTCCGTGCGAGGGGTCGTCCTTATATTGTGCGGCCCTGGAATAGCGATAGGTGTTGTCGCTATAGAAGTTGCGTGTCATGGCTACTTCACCATAGCCACCTATGCTCAGGCGGTTGCCCCTGTCATGCTGCATCACGCTGTCGGCGGCACTTTGCTGTGACCAGGCGGCTGTTTCTGCCATTCCCGTCAGGATAAGCGTCAATATTGCTTTTCTGTTCATCTTTTTGTTTGGTGTTATTATCTGAAACCGGGTGCAAAGGTACGTCCTTTCTGATAAATATGCAATACTCAAAAATTGTGATTTTTCACTTGAACTATTGCGAGTGTCAGGAAAAATGACTACTTTTGCATCGTCTATTTATATTAAATAAGGTATGAAGCAGATGAAAATGTACGAGGGCGACGATAAAATGATTTCGCTCATCCGCGATAATTATGATTTGTTGCAGATGCTCGGCTCGTTCGGAATCAGTCTTGGTTTCGGCGACAAGACCGTGCGGGAGACCTGTGAAGACAATCATGTGGACACCTATACGTTCCTGGCGGTTGTCAATTTCACAATCAACGGATTCAGCGAGCAGCGGGGCGACGGTCTGCTTTCCGTGCCCACGCTGATGCACTATCTGCAGGCCAGTCATGCGTGGTATCTGGATTTCCAGTTGCCTTTCATTCGCCGGGAACTCAGCGAGAGTCTCAATCCCGACGACTCGCTGGGGCAGCTCATCCTGCGCCTTTACGATGAGTACGCTCATGAGATACGCCGACACATGCAGTACGAACAGCGGATACTGTTCCCCTACGTCGAGTCGCTCATCGACGGTCATCCTAACGGTGATTATAACATCGAGACTTTCTCGCGCCACCATGGACAGGCTGACAAGAAACTGCGTGAACTCAAGCTGCTCATCATCAAATACCTTCCTCACGACGGGTTCCATAACAACAAGCTTATGGCTGCACTTCACGATATCTATGCCAACGAGGAATGGCTGCAGCAGCATTCCCAGGTGGAGGACGACATCTTCGTGCCTGCCATCCGTCATCTGGAGCAGCAACTCCGCCAAAGCGACGTCACCCGCAATATTACCGACATGGTGTTCAAAGGAGGGGCTGCCCAGCAGCAGGAGACGCTCAGTGACCGTGAGAAGGACGTTATCGTTGCGCTCGTACAGGGTATGGCCAATAAGGAAATTGCTGATTACCTCTGCATCTCCATCAATACGGTTATTACTCACCGGCGTAACATTGCCCGAAAGCTGCAGATCCATTCCCCGGCAGGACTGACCATCTATGCCATCGTCAATGGCTTGGTGGATATATCCAGCGTCAAGCTTTAGATTTTGTTGATGTCGACATAGCCGTGCGTGACGGCATAGATGGTGAGCGCCGAGACGCTTTTCATCCCCAACTTGTCCATAATGTTCTTACGATGGGTGTTGACCGTCGCAAGACCGATGTTCAGCCGGTCGGCTATCTCCTTGTTGATATAGCCCTGCACGATGAGCGACATTACTTCAATCTCTCGGTCGGACAGTATCTTCTGCTGAAGTATGCGGGGCATGGGGGGCAAGTTGCGGCCTCCGCCATGCGCATGTTGCTGAAGCGTGAGCAAGGAGCGGACAAGTTCGTGCTCGGGCACATTAATGCAGATGCTGTGAAAATCACTGAGATGGCAGCCTCCTTCAACCGACATGGTCAGGACGATGGTTTGTCGACGGTGCTCGGCAAAGTAGGCTCGATGCTCGAGCACAATGTTCATCGCGACGAAGTAGTGAACGAATTGCTCAGGGTGGTTGGCCTCCAGCTCTGCCATAGAGCCGAACGTCTCGACGGTCATGATGGGCATCACCGTCTGGAGCAATTGCTTCAACCCCAGCACGGCAAGCGTGTTGGAGTCAATGATTGCAATTTTCGGACGGGTTGTATTCATAAATTGACTTCTATATAACTAAATCTTAACGCATTGACAATCAGAAGCAAGCGCATGTAGCACTTTCGTTCTGTAGCCGCAGGATTTTAGCCTGCAACCGTTCGATAGAGCGATCCAGTACTTGCTTCCTGTGTTTGTTGTATATCG
>JAFTGI010000206.1 GCA_017458195.1 Prevotella sp. | reverse complement strand
TAGATCAGCTCCCGAGTAGTCCCCCGATAAGGAGTCTCAGGAGTTTAGATACTAAACACGTTCTCTAATGAATAATGAATAATGAACAACGTTCAATGTTCAATGTTCAATGTTCAATAGATTAACGCTTACTGAACTGGAAGCGACGACGGGCCTTGGGCTGACCGGGCTTCTTGCGCTCCACGGCGCGGCTGTCGCGGGTCAGGAATCCCTGGTCCTTCAGGACCTTCTTGTCCTCGGCATTGACCTTCACCAGTGCGCGGGCAATGGCGAGGCGCAGAGCCTGGCTCTGGCCGGTGAAGCCACCGCCGTCGAGGTTGGCCTTGATGTCGTACTTCTCGGCTACTTCGAGCAGGTTGAGCGGCTGCTTGACCACGTACTGCAGGATTGCTGAGGGGAAATATTCGGTTAAGTCCTTCTTGTTGATCGTAATCTTGCCAGTGCCTTCCGACATGTAGACGCGAGCAATCGAGCTCTTACGACGACCTAATGCATTGATATATTCCATATTAATCTTTAATTTTCAATTTTCAATCTTACTTGTACTGGTTGATGTCGATAGCCTTAGGCTGCTGGGCCTCGTGCTTGTGCTCCGTACCGTCGTAGATATAGAGGTTGGTCAGCAGATGACGGCCGAGGGGGCCTTTGGGCAGCATGCCCTTCACGGCATGACGGATGATGCGCTCACAGCCGAAGGGCTTCTTGCGGAGCTCGGCGGGGGTGTTGAAGCGCTGGCCGCCGGGATAGCCCGTATAGCGGGTGTAGACCTTGTCGGTCTCCTTCTTGCCGGTGAACTTCACCTTGGCTGCATTGATAATGATGACGTTGTCGCCGCAATCGACGTGCGGGGTAAAGCTGGGCTTATACTTGCCACGGATCAGCTTTGCGACCTTCGAAGCGAGTCGGCCCACGACCTGGTCGGTAGCGTCGACGACGACCCACTCCTTCTTGGCAGTCTCCTTATTAACGGAGACGGTCTTGTAACTTAAAGTGTTCATAATTTACTAAAAAACAGTTTTTTGTTTACTTTATAAAGTTTTGTTTTACTATGCTGAGCGCCGATTCACAAACCACGCCGTCCGGCCAAAGACGGACGCTATTTACACGACGCTCCCGGGGATTCTAAGACTCTCCCCGAATAATCGGACTGCAAAGGTACTGCTTTTTCTTCACATAGCGGTCATAACCTCCCAGCCGAACACCAACTTTTAAGTTTATTTAACCAAATGAATCATCAACGAAATCACTCATTCCTATGAATAGCGGATCGCCTTCGGCGCATCAAAATCGGCGGGGACAGAGTAATTGCTTTCGGTTGGGGATTCGCTGAGCAAGTTACTCACCAGCAGGGCAGGGCCAGGAGCTGATACATCAGGGTGCGGGCGAGGCGCTCATGGCCGGCGTCGTTGGGGTGCAGGCGGTCGGTGGCGCCGTCCTTGAAGTAAACGACGTGCTCGTCCATCAGGGGGAAGAGCCCGCTCAGCGCGGCCCAGTCGACGACGGGGACGGCCCAGACGTCGGCAGCCTCGCGGGTGGCCTCGATGTAGGCCGTGATGTATTCGCCGCAGCCGTTGGCATAGGCCTCCGTAGGCTGCCAGTTGCGGTCGTTGGGATAGAACCCGGCGCGGTGCAGGGGCGTCAGGAGGACGATCTGCTTCGTCGGGTAGAGCCGCTTCACGTGGTCAAGGGCGATGTTGATGCGGCCCTTATAGGTCGACGGGTCCATCACGGGCGTGCGGCGCAGGCGGCTGACGGCCTGCTTGGGCTGACCGACGGCGGCCTCCACCATCTCCTCGTGCTCCTCATACCACTGGCCGATGGGCACGCTGTGGTTGAAGTCGTTGGTGCCGATGAAGATGATGATGGCGTCGAGCGAGTCGCCGTGCTCCTCATGGCACTTGTCGGCCTGGCGGGGAATGTCGTTCCACTGTCGGCCACTGACGCCGTAGACGTAGGGCTCTATCTGGAGCCAGTCCTGGAGGAATCCCCAGTATTTCTTCTTCGACCCATTGTTGCGCGGGTCGGTGATGGAGTCGCCGAAGTAGGCCACGCGGCGTCCCTGCCAGGGATGTGTGATGATGGTCTGCGGCAGTGCGGGCACGGTCAGCACGAGGCTGAGCAGCGCAGTAAAGATGATTCGTTTCGTCATGTTCTTATATATAATATAATAAGGTGTATTAATTTCAGCTGCAAAATTACAAAAAAGCGGGCGAAACGCAAAAGCCCCCATTTATTTTTTTCATTTTCAGAAAGAAATTAGGGCGGGGAATTATTTTTTAAGAAAGAAATTATGGGAAATTAAGGGAAATTTTTTGCATCCATGGCGCGCAGCCAATTTTCCCCAAATTTCCCATAATTTCTTTCCAAAACAAAACGACGGGATGCGCTTGTAAAGGTTTTTCTGAATGCCCGGAATTAATTCGTTAATTAACGCTAAATCAGCGCATATTGATATTATATTCGATTTTTTGTCGTACTTTTGCGACAGAAATGAGTGAACTGCGACGCATCATACACATCGACATGGACCAGTTCTATGCGGCCGTCGAACAGCGCGACCGACCGGAGCTGCGCGGACTGCCCGTGGCCGTCGGCCATGACGCGCCACGCGGCGTGGTGGCCACGGCCAGCTACGAGGCGCGGCGCTTCGGCGTGCACTCGGCACAGGCCATCCAGACGGCCAAGCGGCTCTGCCCGGGGCTCGTGATTGTCGAGCCGCGATTTCAGGCCTACAAGGAGGTGTCGGCGCAGATTCACCAGATTTTCCATGATTATACCGACCTGATTGAACCGCTGTCGCTCGACGAGGCCTTCCTCGACGTGACAGCGAACAAGCGGGGCATTGCCCTCGGCGTCGACATTGCCCGCGAGATCAAGGCGCGCATCAAGGCCGAGACGCGGCTGACGGCCTCGGCGGGCGTCAGCTACTGCAAGTTTCTGGCCAAGATAGCCAGCGACTACCGCAAGCCCGACGGCCTCTGCGTCATCCATCCCGACCGTGCCCTGACGTTCATCGACCAGCTCCGCGTGGAGCGCATCTGGGGCGTAGGCCAGAAGACGATGGAGCACATGCACCGCATGGGCATCTTCACCGGCGCCGACCTGCGGCGGGCCTCGCTCAGCCATCTGACGCGCGAGTTCGGCAAGATGGGGCGAGTGTTCTACGACTTCGACCGCGGCATCGACGAGCGCCCCGTCATCTCGGAATGGGAGCGCAAGTCGGTCAGCTGCGAGCGCACGTTTGCCCGCGACCTCTCGGCGCCCGACGAGGTGAGCGCCGAGCTCGGCCACGCCGCCACCGAGCTGGAGCGGCGCCTCAGGAAGAACGGCTTCGAGGGCCGCACGCTGACGCTGAAGGTGAAGTATGCCGACTTTCAGCAGATCACCCGTTCGCTGACGCAGGACGAGGTGCTTACTTCGCGATCGCAGCTGCTCGAGCTGGGTCTGCGCCTGCTGGCGCTGGTCGACTATTCCCCCTCCCACCCTATCCGTCTGCTGGGCTTAGGCGTCTCGGGGGCTCACGGCGACGACGAGCGCCGCGGTGAGCCGCGCCACGAATGGCGAGAGCTGGAGCTTGAGTTCCTGCCGTGGTAAGTCTTTTTTATATTGGAAAGAAAATATGGGAAATTAAGGGAAATTGGCTGCGCACAATTGTTGCAAGAATTTCGGATCAGTCTGAATAACCGGTTGAAAAATATCGGTCCTTCCCTATCGGTGAGATGGTTCTTCTCAAGTCAAGAAGGGGTCCTTCTCGAAAGTAATATAGGGGTATATTACCTTCAAAAAGCACCACTTTGTAATCAAAGTGACGTTTATTCGCCTGTAAAGAACCACAGTTTCTGCAACCAGTTTTTCGGACTGAGCCAGAATTTCCCCAAATTTCCCATAATTTCTTTCTCAAAAAAACTCCCCGTCCTAATTTCTTTTCAAAACAAAATAAAAGGATGCGCTTCGCGCAGAAATTAAACAAAATTGGATTCAAAATTTATCAAAAAAAAATAATTTGTTTAATTTTGAACAAGATTTTGTTTAATTTCTTGCGTCCCTTCGGTAGCAAGCGACCAGAGGTCGAGCGCTCGCCGAAGGCGATTCCGTTATTTTAGTTTGGAAAGTTACTATGTTTGCACCGCAAACATAGTAACTTTCTCAAAAAACTCCCCGCCCTATTGTCTTTTCAAAAAAAACATTATTTGTGCGCTGGGGCAAGATGCTTGCGGCCTGCGCGGTCGATGAGGAGGCCGCGGGTCACGGGGCGGGCACGCCGACCTGAGAGGTCGTAAAAGTCGGTGCCGGCCGACGGCGTCGTGGCGGCTGCCGTGAGGCCCTGCGTGTCGGTGAGCGTGAAGGTCAGGTTATAATAATCCTGCACGGAGAGGTAGCCCGTCTTGTTGATGCCGATGCTGACGGGCAGCGAGGCATCGGTCAGGGCGCCCGACGCGGCATCGTAGGCGAAGGTCAGCTCCGGCTGCAGCATGCCCGACTGTTCGTCGAAGGCGGTCAGATAGATGGGATAGACTTCGCCGTCGTCATCATAGGTGCCCATAAACTGCGGCAGGGCAAAGCGGACGCGCGAGCCCTCGACAGCCCCGCACACCCAGGCCTCGGGCATCCACGACCAGAGGCCCTGGACGTAGACCTGGCCGTCGGCGAGGCCCACCTGCACGGGCTGCTGCCGGCTCATGGCGCCTGCCGACTCGGCATAGTTCATCATGAAGCCACGCGTGGTCAGGGCCACGGGCGGCTCCACGGTGCGGTCGGGCTCGTCGGCAATCGTCAGTCCCATGTAGAACGTGACATACTCGAGGGCCGTGGCGCTGGTCGAGATGAAGACGAAGTCGGTGGTGGTGTAGCCGCGCTCGGTCATATTGAGCTCTATATCCTTGATGCTAAAGCTGTTATCAGCATTGAGTGTGGCACCGTGGAGGAAGAGGGGAATGCCGTCGATGGTGCCGATGAACTGGCCCGAGGGGATGACCACGAGGTCGTCGGCCACGCGGTCGCCCATGGCCCAGGCCGAGGGCAGGAAATTGGTGATGTTCTGAATCCAGACGTGCTCCACGTCCTCATCGTAGCCCACGCGGACGGTAGCGCTGTAGGGATGGTAGTTGGAGCCGTCGAAGGCCGCCGTGGTCAGGTAGAACGCGTCGGTGGCGAGCCCATAGGGAGGCGTCGGCGCCTGCAGGTCGGACGGCATATAGACCGACTCGAAGTCGCCGAAGCCGAGCCACTCGCCCTCAAGATAGTCGAACGACTGGCCGATGGCCGAGCCCTGCGGATGGCCGAAGGCACGGATGATGAGCCCGAGGATGCGGTCGGCACTGGTGCCGTTGAGCGCTATCTGGCCGTCGCTGACGGTGTAGGTGACGCTCGTGCAGAGCGAGTCGACCTCATACTTGCCGGTGTCGGCATTGAGCTGGAGCACCTGCAGCTCGTAGCCCAGGTCGAACGAACGGGTATAGTCGACCAGCTGGCCCATGGGCAGCGTGATCGTCGTGCCGTCGGCGCTGAGCTCCCCCCTGACCCATGCTCCGCTGAAGGTGTAGCCGGAGACGGGGTCCTGAATGTAGGCAAGGCCTTCGTCGGGAGCCATGACCACGCTGACGAGTCCACTCTGGGTCGACGTGGTTATGGCTGCCGTGTACTCGTTTTCGTTGACGGTGTAGCCTTGACGCTGATAGATGGTGAGCTGACCGGCGGGCTGGTCGTAGATCACTTCGTGTACTTCCTGGGCTTCAGCAGCGGCAAAGGCCGAGAGCATGAGCAGCAGGCTGATGGCGAACGGATGTTGCATGTTTTGGAAAGCAGTTAACGGTTGGTTGAATGTAAAAAGTGGAGGCTCTGCTCCGTCTTGCACGGGCAGACCTCCACTTCTTTGATTATGTGGTCAATACCAGATTCACAGCATTACTTACGAACGACCTTGACAGTCTTGCCGTCAGCAGTCTGCATGATGAGCAGGCCCTTCCGGGTCTTGTCGGCAGCACGACCCTGGAGGTCGAAGTAGCGGGCGCTGGCATCGGAGGCGGCAGCAATGCTGCTGATACCTGTGGTGAGCGAACCGTCGTTCCAAACAATGTTCGACTCGTGTTTCTCGTCAGCGCCGTAGTACACGCTCTGCACACCAATCTTCGTCCAGTCAGCCACGTCGGCCTGGTTCAGGTAGACACGTGAACCACCAGCGTAAATGTCGTAGACGTCGTGGTTATACGGAATCTCGGTCACATCCTCGGTCAGGTCATCGGGATAGAGGTCGGCAGTCAGCGTAAGCTGCTGCTGCTCGCCATCCTTCTCAATCCAGATGATGTAGAAGAGTTTCTTCACGTTCAGTGCCTCGCCATTGGTGCCCACGGCAGGAATGTCGAACTGCACATTGGGATAACTGCTATCCTGGTTGAAGGCCAGCACTTCAGGATCAGCCGGTGTGGCAGCCACCTCGATGAACTTCGTGATGGTGACATCCTGATAGAGCAGGTAGTAGTCGAGAGCGTTCTTTGCGCCGTTCAGGGCAAGCCACTGGTCGGTGCTGAAGGTCTGGGTCTCTGCATCGTAGCTGAGCACCACGTCGAGCAGAGCGTTCGTACCGTCGGTAGCGGTGAAGAAGTACGGGAAGGTGTAGCCCCAGAACGAGAGGTCACCCATGTACTGGTTGGCGGGGATGACATACTGTCCCTCGGCGTTCTTCGTAGCCTTCACCCACAGTTCGGGCACATCCTGAGCAATACCCTGGATGTAGAGGTCGTCGCCGTCGAAGCCCACCTCAACCTGGATCTGATAATCCTGGAAGCCATCGTCCTCATAACCATATTCGAGCACCTGAGCCTTGAAGATGTAGGTCTCGGTGGCCAGGTCGGCAGGAGCCGTGACAGGCTCGAGCACCGCTGGCTCTCCGGCATTGAGCACTACGCTGCTCCAGTAGCCCCAGTAGCCGATTTCCTCGTTGCCGTCGTTCTCCAGGATGAAGTTCTGCAGCGTCAGCGTCTGTGCGTCGGCATCGTAAGCGAAGATGATGTCCTCGGCAGTCTGACCGTCGCTGGAACCCAGCAGGTACTCCTGACCGTACTCATCCTCACCGACGAACTGCCAAGCGGGGAAGGTGGCGACATTGCCCTCGATGGTACCCTTGATCCAGGCCTCCCCGAAGTAGTAAGCCAGACCCTGCACGTAGATGTCGTTGCCGTCGATGGCCACGCCAGTAGCCTGCTGCACGGCCGATGAGCCGCTGTTTGTGGCGTAGGTACCCTCGAGCGTCCAAGTCTGAATCTCCACGCCCTCGGGAACCTCCACGAGTTCGGCAGGAGCGGCAGGCTCAGCGATGGTGTAGTAGAACGTCAGCTCGGGCAGGAATGTGTCGTCGATGTCCTTCTTCAGCGAACCGTCGAGGATGATGAGCTCATACGCACCGGGAGCAGTGACCTCCTCGGTCAGCGTGACAAAGACATTCCTGCCATCGCCGCTGGCGAAGACGCTACCTTCAACCTCATCCTCGGTCTCGGTGTTGAACAGGATGGCTGCAGCATCGTCGGTCTCAGCAACGGTGAAGTTGCTGAAAGCAATCGTGAAGCTCTCCAGGCTCTTCACCTCGCCCTCGGCGGGCGTGATGGTGTAGTCGGGAGTCAGCGGAGCATCTAACACCGTCGAGGTCTTCAGCGTGATGTTGTCGACCACGATATAGAACTCATCGGTGGAATCGAAGTGGCGGATGGCCACGTAGCCCTCCTGACCAGCATAGCTGCTCAGGTCGACCGTGTACTCATAGACGTTGCCACGAACCTTACGCGGAGCCTTGAGGGCACGTGCGGCAGTAAGCGTCCATTCGTCGACCACAGTGAAGTCGTCGGCCGACTCATTGCCGGCTGTCGACACGAACACACCGAAGTGCTCTGCGGGATAACTGGCATCCTGGGCAGCAGCATAGAACGTGATGCTACCGTCGAGGTTGACCTTCGGAGAAACAAGGAAGTTGTCGGGAGTCAGAGCACCTTCTTCGTTGTCATAGCTCTGTGAGAACACTCCGAATGCGCTGCTATTAAGACCGCCAAGACTTGCAGGAGTCACAGCCCAGTCATGGCCGTCGCCGTCAGCGTCGATGGTGGTCCAGCCCTGCAGGGTGCCGTCCTCGAAGCCGAAGGTGTAACTGGTCAGTTCAGCAGGCTCCTCTGCACCACCGATGGTGTAGTGGAAGTCAAGGTCGCCGATGGGCTCCTCGGTGCGGCTGTCGCGGAGGGTGCCGTCGGGAATGATCAGCAGGTAGTCGCCGGGCTCGGTCACTTCCTCGCTGAACACGATGATGAGCTTGTTGCCGCCAACCTCGTAGATGGGAGCCTCAGCCACCACTTCCTCGGTCTCGGTGTTGAACAGCTCAGCGCGGGCGTCGTCCTCGTCGCCAATGATCTCAACGTAGATGTCGTTGAAGGTGACGGTCACCGTGGAGAGGCTCTCCACATTGCCCTCGGCGGGATCAACGGTGATGCCGCTCTGCTCAACGGGCTCCTCGCCCTGGTCGGCCAGCGTGTAGTACACGTCGATGCTCTGGATGCGGGCCTGCTTGTTGGTCTCTGCTGCGGCCGACTCTTTGTCGTTAATGAAGGTGACGTCGTTGGCTTCACCTTCCCATGTTCCGGTAGCTCCGGCAACAGTATAGGTATCCACGTCGGTCGTTATGTAACCATTGTAGGTGGCACTGACGTAATTGAGCACAATCTTGTCAATGCTCTTAACAGCACTGCCGGCGATGACGGTGAACGAGTTCTCGTCATAGATGCGGAGGGCGCTGCCGATGTTGTAATAAGCCGGATCCGTGCTGGACTCATTCTTCTCGAGAGTCACAGAGATGTTATTGTCAATGTCGAAGCTATAGACAAACTCTGCGTTCTCATAGCCCTGCTCGGCTGCCACCCACGTAGCCTTCACCTGGCCGTCTGCAAGTTCGGGAGCATAGTCCTTGATGTCGAACCACTGGATCTCGGTCTCGTTCACCTCGCCGCCACCGCGGTAGATTGACTTGATACCAATTTTGTTCCAGTCGGCCGAGTAGAGCCCATTCAGGTAAATCTGAGTGGCATAGAAGTCATACTGCTCAGTGAAGCCAAAAGGAATCTCGGTCATGTTCTCTTTCAGATTAGTGTGAGTGGCGGGCGTGAACGTCAGCGGGCTGACCTCGTGCTCCACGTCAGTATAAATAACGTACGAAAGTTTCGAACCCACCAAGCCATTACCATCAGCGTCCACATTAGGCACGTTGAAGGTGATGTACCAACCATAGCCCTGAGTGCTCTCGGTCAGTGCCGTAATAGCAGGATTAGCAGGAGTAGCAGCAAATTCAGTTACTTTCTTGATGACAGGTTTGTCAAAATATCCGTCATAGTAATATTTGCCATTATAGCCATATACGCCAAAAAGCGTGTCCTCACTGGTGAAAGTCGAAGTTGCCGGGTCATAACTGAACACGGCATCTTTAGCCCCAAAGTCTGTGGGCAGGAAATAGATGTCGATAAGACCGGCATAATTACCCAGATACTGGTTGGCAGGGATGGTCAGGACGTTGTTCTCCAGAGTGCCCTTGACAAAAGCATCGGGCAGATAGGTTGAGAGACCACTGATATAGACATCAGCGCCAACGATAGCAACATTTACCGAACCGGAGGCTGCTGCACCTTGAGAGTTTTGGTAGTTAATGGCATATTCTTCGGTCTCCACGCCCTCGGGCAGCGTTACCACTGAGGGGCCTTCGGGGACGATTTCCTCACCATCGACAGCAACGGTGACGGCATCGCCCTGGCCGCTGAGTGCCACGGTGAAATCGTAGACCTTGCCCTTCTCGAAGACATAGTCATCGCCCAGTCCGTTGCCTGCGATATAAACCCTATCACCAGGCGAAGGATTGGTGACCACGTAGTCATAGGTTCCGGCAGGAATCTTGATGGTCACGCTGCTCTCGAAGACAACATTCGAGGTCTCCGGGCTGAAGTCAGCATTTTCAGGAATCTTGTACTCGTAGTCCTCGTAAGGAACATCGGCGAGATCTGTCTGAATTGCTGCGCAGGCCGTTGCATCGGCATCGAGCAGGAGCTGATAGCCGGAGCCGTCGCCCCACACGTCGCCAGCAGTGAGCGTAACGGTTGCATAGTCGGGGTCGGCCTCGACTTTCGCAGGAACACGCTTTGTCTTAGCCTGCTTGGCCAAGAGCACTTGAGCCTGAGCCTCAGAGACAGACTTGAGAGCCTGTACGTAGCCCGACTGTGCGATTGGCACAGCGTTCCTCAGAATCTGCTTAGGCTTCTGCGCGAATGCTACCACTGATATTAAAGCAGCGATAGCCAAAAGTGTAAACTTTTTCATAAGCACTTTTTTAGTTTTTGTTAATAAAAAATGAATAATATAGAAATGATTTCTAAATTTTTGCGTTGGTTCCTGTTTGTTGCTTTTGAGGTGCAAAGTTAGAAATTAAATTTCAATCAGCCCAATAATTATTAAAAAAAATTGCTTTTTCCTGACAAATTGGTCAAAAATACAAAAAAAATCCGCTTTAATGTATCCATTTTCAGCCCCAGAGAGGTTTTTTGGCAGAAAAAAACTTACTTGCCGATGGTTCTGCTTGTTGATTTCGGAAAAAATGCTTAACTTTGCAGCCGAAAAGTAAAAAATCGAAAGGAAAAATGAACATCGAGACACTGATAAGCCGTGCTGCCGGCGAGGCCGTGAAGGCCCTCTACGGCATGGAGGCAAGCGAGAAAATGCTGCAGCTGCAGAAGACGCGCAGCGAGTTTGAAGGCAACCTGACGCTGGTCGTATTCCCCTTCGTCAAGGCGGCCCGCAAGTCGCCCGAGCTGACGGCCCAGGAGATTGGCCAGTGGCTGACGGAGCACTGCGAGGCCGTGGAGAAGTTCAACGTCGTGAAGGGCTTCCTCAACCTCAGCGTAGGCCAGGGCGCGTGGCTCTCGCTGCTCGGAGCCATCGACGGCGACGAGCACTTCGGCACGAAGACTGCCGACGAGCATGCCCCTCTCGTCATGATTGAATATTCATCGCCCAACACCAACAAGCCCCTCCACCTGGGCCACGTGCGCAACAACCTGCTGGGCTGGTCGCTGGCCAAGATCATGGAGGCCAACGGCAACCGCGTGGTGAAGACCAACATCGTCAACGACCGCGGCATCCACATCTGCAAGTCGATGCTGGCATGGCTCCGCTGGGGCAACGGCGAGACGCCCGAATCCAGCGGCAAGAAGGGCGACCACCTCATCGGCGACTACTATGTGCTCTTCGACAAGCACTATCGCGAGGAAGTCAAGCAGCTCGTAGCCCAGGGCATGGACGAGGAGCGCGCCAAGCAGGAGGCTCCGCTCATCAAGGAAGCCCACGAGATGCTCGTGCGCTGGGAGCAGAACGACCCCGAGGTGCGCGCCCTCTGGGAGAAGATGAACGCGTGGGTCTATGCCGGCTTCGACGAGACCTACAGAATGATGGGCGTCGGCTTCGACAAGATCTACTACGAGAGTCAGACCTACCTGCGCGGCAAGGCGAAGGTGGAGGAGGGGCTCGCCAAAGGCCTGTTCTTCCGCAAGGAGGACAATTCGGTCTGGGCCGACCTGACCGACGCCGGGCTCGACCAGAAGCTGCTGCTGCGCTCCGACGGCACCAGCGTCTACATGACCCAGGACATCGGCACGGCCGAGATGCGCTACGAGGACTACCCCATCGACCAGATGATCTACGTCGTCGGCAACGAGCAGAACTATCACTTCCAGGTGCTCTCGCTGCTGCTCGACCGCC
The DNA here is from genome assembly GCA_017458195.1 of Prevotella sp. GTDB lineage: Bacteria > Bacteroidota > Bacteroidia > Bacteroidales > Bacteroidaceae > Prevotella. The sequence continues at coordinate 782 of JAFTGI010000206.1, read as the reverse complement.
TCGGCTTCAAGTGGGGCAAGGACTTGGTGCACTTCTCCTACGGCATGGTGGAGCTGCCCAACGGCAAGATGAAGAGCCGCGAGGGCACCGTCGTCGACGCCGACGACCTGATGCAGCTGATGGTCGACGATGCCTATCGCACCAGCATGGAGCTGGGCAAGTTCGACGACATGACTGAGGCCGAGCGCCGCGAGATAGCCCGCATCGTCGGCATGGGCGCCCTGAAATACTTTATATTAAAAGTGGACGCGCGCAAGAACATGCTGTTCAACCCCGAGGAGTCGATCGACTTCAATGGCAACACGGGCCCCTTCATCCAGTACACGCATGCCCGCATCCGTTCCATCCTCCGCAAGGCTGAAGGCCAGGGACTGGCGGCTTCGGCTGTCGCAGCCCAGTCTCTGAACGAAAAAGAGATAGCCCTCATCCAGAAGATGAACGAGTTCCCCGCTGTCGTGGAGCAGGCTGGCAAGGACTATTCGCCCAGTGGCATCGCCAACTATTGCTACGAACTGACGAAGGAGTTCAACCAGTTCTATCACGACTACAGCATTCTCAACGCCGAGAGCGATGAGGCCAAGCAGGTGCGCCTCGTCATTGCCCGCAATGTGGCCAAGACCCTGAAGAACGGCATGGCCCTGCTGGGCATCGAAGTGCCTGAAAGAATGTAATATGAACGACCTGGTCTCCCCTCCCGACTATCGCAACGACACCGTCCTGCCGCTGCCTCCCGAGGTCAGCGCCAGCGCCTGGGCGGTAGACGCGGCATGCTCGGGCAACCC
>JAFTGI010000045.1 GCA_017458195.1 Prevotella sp. | reverse complement strand
GCGACCCCTTCGACCTGCTGGACGAACTGGAGCAGGAACTGGAAATCAAGGTGCGCCCGCTGTCGTGGCCCATCAACCAGGGGGCCAAGTTCAAGGGCGTCTACAACATCTACGAGCAGAAACTCGACCTCTTCACCCCCGACAAACAGCGCGTCACCGAGAAGGTGAGTGTGCAGCTCGATTCCGTCGAGCTGGAAAACCGCGTCGGCGAGCAGGATGCCGCCAAGCTCCGCGAGGACCTGGAGCTCGTCGACGGCGTCTACCCCGAGTTCGACGTCGAGACCTACCGCTCGGCTGAGGTGGCCCCCGTCTTCTTCGGCTCCGCCCTCAACAACTTCGGCGTGCAGGAGTTGCTCAACTGCTTCGTCCAGATAGCCCCCTCGCCCCGTCCCACGAAGGCTGAGGAGCGCATGGTGGAGCCCGAGGAACCTAAGTTCACCGGCTTCATCTTCAAGATTACGGCCAACATTGACCCCAACCACCGCTCGTGCATCGCCTTCTGCAAGGTCTGCTCAGGCCGTTTCCAGCGCAACCAGCCCTACCTGCACGTGCGCCAGGGCAAGACGCTCCGCTTCACGTCGCCAACCCAGTTCATGGCACAGCGCAAGTCGACCATCGACGAGGCATGGCCCGGCGACATCGTCGGACTGCCCGACACGGGCGGCGTCTTCAAGATCGGCGACACCCTGACCGAGGGTGAGCAGCTGCATTTCCGCGGCCTGCCGTCGTTCTCGCCCGAGCTGTTCAAGTATATCGAGAACGACGACCCCATGAAGTCGAAGCAGCTCCAGAAGGGCATCGACCAGCTCATGGACGAGGGCGTCGCCCAGCTGTTCGTCAACCAGTTCAACGGTCGCAAGATTATCGGCACCGTCGGTCAGCTGCAGTTCGAGGTCATCCAGTATCGCCTTGAGAATGAGTATAATGCCAAGTGCCGCTGGGAGCCCGTCCACCTCTACAAGGCCTGCTGGATCTCCAGCGACGACGAGAAAGAGCTCGAGAACTTCAAGAAGCGCAAGTATCAGTACATGGCCAAGGACAAGGAGGGCCGCGACGTCTTCCTCGCCGACTCCGGCTACGTCCTCAGCATGGCCCAGCAGGACTTCGAGCACATCCAGTTCCACTTCACCAGCGAGTTCTGATACTCCAAGCCCTCCCCCGCCCCGCTCAACCCCGCTGCGCTCAACCCCGCCGGGCTCAACCACCGTGTCCAAGGCGTAAGCCTTGAACCGCCACATCCGTAGTATGCCCAATCTCGCAGACGGTCTTCGCCAGCTCGTTAAGATAATGAAACCGCTCGTATGCACTTGCAAAGGCAGGCATATCCTCAGCCCAAGGAGCCAGTATCAGTAGCGTCCCATTGGCGCAAGCCTCAAACCGGCTCCTCTCAGGCTTCCAATATCTGCCGATAGCATCCGCCTGCACGTGAATCAACCGCAGGTTCTGTTTCAGCGCTATGTTCTTAATCCGCTTCTCACATTCAGAGATGCCGGGAGTGACCAGCACGTCTCCGCTGTTGGCCGCGGTGATCAGGCGCTGGCTCTCTGTCCGCCAAAAGTCTGTGTCTTCAGTCGGAACGCCCCCGGTACGGCGATGGAAAAACACCTGGATCTTCTCTGGCTGGCGGAGGAGCAGCATATTGCCGAAAGCACTGTAGCGCGTGCCGCCGATGGTGATGCCCAATGCGCGCTGGAACAAATCGGGATATTCGCGTCGCATCACATAGCGCAGCGGATTATCTCTCAGATAGCGCTTCCAGTTATCCAACTGTCCGTCGCGCATGAGGATATGGTCATTGTAGTTCGGCTCAAAGAGGGGAGGCCGTTGCTCTGCGGCTGACGCCGCAGACACACTGGCATCCAATTGCCACCAAGCCCGACTGACGCCCCCTTTGAAGGCACCGATGACGATGCCCAGGTGCTTCCCTTTCGGCAATGGCTCGTTGATGCGGATGATCATGTGCAGATGGTCTGGCATGAGGCACACTTGCCACACGTCGACCATCGGATAATAATGATGTATCTTGTGAATCTCGTTCTCCAGAACAGCCTGCCCAAGCAGCGATGGCCTGAGATGAGGCTTTTCGCCGCCCGGTCTGCTCGTGCCCACGATCTCCCCAAAGACAGGGCGCCTGTCGGCAACCACCATCGTCACCTCATACGTCCCGGGCACTGCGTAGTCGTGCCCAAACATGCGTCGTGTCTGACAACCTTCGCTCATTATTCTTTCACTATGACCCTGCAAAATTACCATTTTTCCTTGAATTCCCCTTCATTTCCGCTTTACCAAGCACTTTTTTCATCAACTTTTTAACAATAGAACGTCCATTTACAAATAAAATTTGTAACTTTGCCGTCGGTTCGGGGAGAAATCCTACCTAATGAATCATTAGCTTATAACAACCGACGTATGCAAGAGAAATGGAATCAGTTCGTCTACGACCTATGCGAAGCCAAAAATAGAGATGTGGACGAAGACAGCTATCACAGCTTGATTGAGACACAACTGCAATTGCTTGGATGGGCAAAATGGAAGGGTGAAATATGCCATAAGCCAAATGTGCCCATCGGCAATAGTAAATATATACAGCCGGATATTCTGATTAAAAACGATGATGAAGCAATGTTCGTAATCGAAGTGAAACGTCCTGTGCATACGCAGACGGAACGCGAACGAGTACAACTAGAGTCGTATATGCGTCAGCAGAAAATGGAGGTCGGAATATATATAGGCGAGCACATCGAGGTATTCTACGACAGGCCCAAAAGCAAGGACGCTGTTTCCGTGTTGTTCATACCCTTGGAAATGAACAACAAGTTAGGAGCGAAATTTGTAGAGAAGTTCTCTAAGGAAAACTTTTCAAAAGACGCTATTGTAGAGTTCTGCGAACAGCGCATCAGAGATATGCAGAGGCAAGATAGCCTAAACAAAATAAAAGAAAGTCTAATCAAAGATGCTCAGATACACATAACAGAAAGTCTGAAATCTTACCTCTTGGATAAATATGGAGCCACATTCTCTGAAGAAGATATTTCAGGCATGCTTGCACGACTTCAATTCTCTGCCATTGATGTCGACAGGGTTCAACCCTCAGAAGAAAGGAAGCAATACGCCGTCACGACTGCGACAAATGCGACGGAGACATCCAAAAAACGTGAATACGACCACACTGAGTATTCGCTTGACGGTGGACCATTCTTAAAGAAAAACAAATTCGTTTATGCCGTTGTATCAAGCTACGTTAGCCAGCATCCCGAATCAACATTTTCCGATATAGAAAAGGTGTTTCCTCCTGCATTGCAGGGATCGTTTGGAGTGATCCGTACAATGGAGTACATTAGAGAGAAGAATTATAACGGACAGCGCTATTTCAAGGAACCGGAACATGTGCTACATGATGCTGAAGGCATTCCTTTTGCCGTTTCAACGCAATGGGGTATTGGTAATATCAAGATTTTCTTGAAAGCAGTGCGACAGTTGGGATTCCGCGTCAACCTATCGTCAGCAAATAATTCAAACGAAGAAGCAGGACAATTAACCGCAGAAAGCAAGTCAGGGCATCTGCAGGACGGGCCTATTTTCCATCTTTACATTCGGGAAAGTAAGGCTCACGCCATTTTCAACGAGACCGATCACTCTATGCGTATTTTGAAAGGTAGCCTGCTGCCACAAAGCACTGCACCTTCATATAGGGACAGCAAGAAGCGCAATGCCATCATCGCCGCGATGTCGAAGCCCACTAAGGACGGCTTCTGGGATTTGCAGCAAGATTATGTGCTGAAAAGTCCCAGCACGGCAGCAAGCTATTGTGCAGGCCGCAGCGCTAACGGATGGGCCCACTGGATTAACGACGAAGGCCAGTCGCTGGACGATATATATAGGAGCGAAAGAAGTCAATTGAAGTAGCTATTCTGCGAATTCTGTAAAGTAACAGAAGGAAAGGGGCTAAGTAACTTAACTCAAGTTTCTGATATTTTTTACCGACTTGCTGGCGAAAGAATGACCGGGTGACAATTATTCCAGAATGAGGGTGGGTCAGCAAAAAAAGCGATAATTCTTTGGTGTTGTCATGCAAAAGCATTACCTTTGCAGGCAGATGTATTACAAATAACTACAGAACAATGGGAACAACGATTGTACGCCGCCCCGCCTCCTTCCGTTTGCGTGCTGACCTTCTGGAGGGGCTGAAACGCAATGCAGCACGCGAGAACCGCACATTGAACAACTACGTGGAGAGTGTCCTGCTGGGCGTCGTGTATGATGAGGCTAACGAGGAGACACTGGGGTAATCCGAACACCGATATTATTGAGCTGGTGCGATTAGGATTTCATTCCGAGTTATTTGGATAATAAAAACATGTCATTATATAAATTATTTCAGTGACGCTGAAATAGTATTCAGTGCCTTTGAAATAGTATTCAGTGGCTTTGAAATAGTGTTCAGTGGCTTTGAAATAATTTTGGGAGGGCATTCGGGCATAGGAATGGGGAAGAAGGAAATAAAAAAAGTTTTACTATAATAAAAACAGGAGTTATGACACAGGAACAAGATATCAGGAATGCGGTGGAGGTGCTGCGACGCGGCGGGGTGATCCTCTATCCGACGGACACGGTCTGGGGCATCGGGTGCGACGCTACCAACGCGGAGGCCGTGAAGCGCGTCTATGAGATCAAGCAGCGCGACGACTCGAAGGCGCTCATCTGTCTCGTCGACAGCGACGCACGGCTGCAGCGCTACGTGAGGAATGTGCCCGACGTGGCCTGGCAGCTCATCGATTGCATCGAGAAGCCCACGACGCTCATCCTCGACGGGGCCGTCAACCTGGCGCCCAACCTCATTGCTGAGGATGGTTCCATCGGCATCCGCATCACCAAGGAAGCGTTTTCACATGAGCTGTGCTACCGCTTCCAGAAGGCGCTGGTCTCCACGTCGGCCAACATCAGCGGGGAGCCTGCAGCGCAGAACTACCGCGACATCGACCCGCGCATCATCGAGCAGGTTGACTATGTCTGCTGGACCCGGCGTCAGGAGCATCAACCGCACACCCCATCGAGCATCATTAAACTGACACACGACGGGGTGATTGAAATTATTAGAAAATAAGGTATTGGCTCTTTCTTAGACGATGCCCTGAGCCATCATGGCCTCCGGTGAAGCCCTTGGCTTCGCCGAGCTTACACGATGCCCTGGGCCATCATGGCCTTGGCAACCTTCATGAAGCCGGCCACGTTGGCACCCTTCACGTAGTTGATATAGCCGTCGGGCTGAGTGCCGTACTTCACGCAGTTCTCGTGAATGTCGTTCATGATGCGCTTCAGGTAGTCGTCCACCTCCTTGGCCGTCCAGCTGAGGCGCTCGGAGTTCTGCGACATCTCAAGACCGCTGACGCTGACGCCGCCGGCGTTCGAAGCCTTGCCCGGTGAATAGAGCAGCTTGGCGTCCTGGAAAATCTTGATGGCCTCGGGCAGGGTCGGCATGTTGGCACCTTCAGCCACGGCGATGACGCCGTTCTTCACCAGTGCGGCAGCCTCCTCGGCGTTGATCTCGTTCTGCGTGGCACATGGCAGGGCGATGTCGGCCTTCTCGAACCAGGGGCGCTTGCCCTCATGATACTGGGCCGAGGGATATTCCTCAACATATTCGCGGATGCGGCCGCGCTCGATGTTCTTCAGTTCCATGATATAGTCGAGCTTCTCGCGGTCGATGCCGTCGGGATCGTAGTTGTAGCCGTCCGAGTCGCTCATGGTGAGCACCGTGGCCCCGAGCTGCAGGCACTTCTCTGCGGCATACTGAGCCACATTGCCTGCGCCGGAGATGAGCACGCGCTTGCCCTCGACGGTCTCGCCGCGCGTGGCCAGCATCGACTGGAGGAAGTAGACCGTGCCGTAGCCCGTAGCCTCAGGACGGATGAGCGAACCGCCGAAGGGGATGCCCTTGCCCGTCAGCACGCCCTGGAACTGGTGGGTCAGCTTCTTGTACTGTCCGAACAGATAGCCCACCTCGCGTCCGCCGACGCCGATGTCGCCAGCCGGCACGTCCTCGTCGGGACCGATGTGACGATAGAGCTCGTTCATGAAGGCCTGGCAGAAGCGCATCACCTCCTGCTCGCTCTTGCCGCGGGGCGAGAAGTCCGATCCGCCCTTTGCACCGCCCATGGGCAGCGTGGTCAGCGAGTTCTTGAACGTCTGCTCGAAGGCCAGGAACTTCAGGATGCCGAGGTTCACCGACTTGTGGTAGCGCAGTCCGCCTTTGTAGGGGCCGATGGCATTGTTGTGCTGAATGCGGTAGCCCATGTTGGTCTGCACATTGCCCTGGTCGTCGGTCCACGTGACGCGGAACTGGATGATGCGATCGGGAATACACAGGCGCTCGATGAGGTTGGCGCGCTCAAACTCGGGATGACGGTTGTACTCTTCCTCAATCGTAGGAAGCACCTGGCTCACGGCCTGGATGTACTCGGGTTCTCCGGGGAACCTCTGCTTCAGTTGTTCTACTACTGCTGCTGCGTTCATAATCTTTTTACCTTTTAAAATGTTACCTTTTTGTTGTTTGCGCTTACAAAAGTACAACAAATTTGGCAAACAACAAAACAAATTGAAACAAAACAAGGATTCAGGCTAACAACTTGACATATATCAAGCGTAGCCCGAACCGTTGTTATCCGAACAGTGCACGCAGGGCTTCCTCAACCTTCCTGACGGGGTGCAGTTCGATGTTGAATTTCTTGTGGTTGAATCCCTGCAGGTTGTAGCGGGGAATGATCATGTGCTGGAATCCCAGCTTCTCAGCTTCGGCCACCCGTTGCTCAATGCGGTTCACCGGGCGCACCTCGCCGCTGAGCCCCACTTCGCCGGCCATGCACCAGCCGCTCTCGATCGGGGTGTCGACGTTGCTGGACAGGACGGCGGCAATGACGCTGAGGTCCATGGCCAGGTCGGTCACCCTCAGGCCGCCGGCGATGTTGAGGAACACGTCCTTCTGCATCAGCTTGAATCCGACGCGCTTCTCCAGCACGGCCAGCAGCATGTTGAGGCGGCGCTGGTCGAAGCCCGTGGCCGAGCGCTGCGGCGTGCCATAGGCTGCCGACGATACCAGGGCCTGCGTCTCGACGAGGAAGGGCCGCACGCCCTCGATGGCGCTTGAGATGGCAATGCCCGAGAGACCTTCATGGTCCTGCGTGAGCAGCAGCTCCGAGGGATTGCTCACCTGGCGCAGGCCGTTTTGCTGCATCTCGTAGATGCCGAGTTCCGACGTGCTGCCGAAGCGGTTCTTCATGCTGCGCAGGATGCGGTACATGTAATGCTGGTCGCCCTCAAACTGGATGACGGCGTCGACGATGTGCTCCAGGATCTTCGGTCCGGCCAGCGAGCCCTCCTTGGTGATGTGGCCGATCAGAATGACGGGCACGCCGCTCGTCTTGGCAAACCGCAGCAGGGCCGAGGCACATTCGCGCACCTGGCCTATCGACCCGGCCGACGACTCGACGTCTTCCGTGGCAATGGTCTGGATGGAGTCGATGACCACCAGCTCGGGCTGCTCCTCCTTGATGTGCTCGAAGATGGATTCCAGCGAGTTCTCGCACAGGATCATGAACCCTTCATTCTCCTCGTGGGGAATGCGCTCGGCGCGCATCTTCAGCTGGTGGGCACTCTCCTCACCACTTATATATAAGATGCGCTTGTCGGTCAGCCGGAGCATCGTCTGCAGCGAGAGGGTCGACTTGCCGATGCCCGGCTCGCCGCCCAGGAGCACGATGCTGCCGGGCACCAGTCCGCCGCCCAGCACGCGGTTCAGCTCGCCGTCACGCATGTCGATGCGCGGGTCGTCGTGGCTGCTGATGTCGCGCAGCCTGAGCGGCCGGTTCTTCCTGAGGGCATGCCCGGCCTGGGCAGCCGCGCTCGTAGCCGCCTGACGGGCCGTGTCGGCCGCCACCTTGATTTCCTTGAATGTGTTCCATTGTCCGCACGACGGGCACTTGCCAATCCATTTTGGCGACTCCTGGCCACAATTCGAACAGACGTATGCAATTTTGTCCTTTGCCATTTTTTTCGGGTTTGATGGCACAAAATTACAAAATATTTTCTTTGTTACAAAACTTTTTAGTACTTTTGCACCGTGATTACGGCTAATATCGCACATTAATTTATAGCAGGAGGGCAACCGGCGGCTTGCAAGAGCCTGCTGGCTGCCCTTTCTAAATGAAGACAAACAAGGATGAGAAAATTGTCGGCATTGCTCATTGGCTGTGCAATGATGATGGCTTGCTCGGGCGGACAGGGCCCTACGGCTGAGGAGATCGAGGCGCTCGATTCGGCAGCGCTGAAAGTGGCCGTGATGCCCACGCTCGACTGCCTGCCGCTCTTTGTGGCTGATGCGTCGGGCCTCCTGCAGCAGGACGGACTCGACATACGTCTGCGAATGTATAACGCCCACATGGACTGCGACACTGCCGTGGCCCGGCGGGCCGTTGAGGGCACCGTCACCGACCTGGTGCGCGCCGAGCGCCTGCGCCAGCAGGGCGTGCCCCTCCAATATGTAGCCGCGACCAACCTGTCGTGGCAACTGCTCACCAGCCGCAGTGCGCGCATCCGGCAGCTGAAGCAGCTCGACGACAAGATGGTGGCCATGACGCGCTATTCCGCCACGGCCATGCTGACCGACCATGCCGTCGACAGCGCCAAGCTGAAGCCGGAGCGCGTCTATCGCATTCAGGTCAACGATGTCTGCCTGCGGCTGAGCATGCTCGAATCCAGCACCATCGACGCCCTACTGCTGCCTGAGCCGCAGGCCACCCAGGCCCGCAACCTGCGCGCCTCCGTGCTGCTCGACACCCGCCGCATGGGCCTCCAGCCCGGGGCACTGGCCTTCAGGGAGGACGCGATGAGCGACACGGCACGCCACCGTCAGATCCGGCAGCTGCTCAGTATCTACGACCAGGCCTGCGACTCCATCAACACCCACGGGCTGGCCTACTATCGCGACCTGATCGTCAGCCGCTGCCAGGTGAAGTCTGCCACGGTCGACTCGCTCCCTGACAACATCCGTTTCGCCCATTCCGCGGCTCCAAGGCAGTCAGACATCGACATGGCCAGGGAATGGCTGAAAAAGCAATAAGAACATGCAACAGAACGAAACGCTACTCGCAATCATCGCCCTCGCTGCCGACCAGCATCTGGGCAGGGCCGTCAGCGAACTGGAGAACTACCTGCTGGCCCACCCCCAGCTGCAGTCGGACATGGAGAAGCTGCAGGCCCTGAAGGCTGACTACGACCTGCTGCTCCACTACTGGCAGCAGGGCTTCAGCGACCCCGAGCGCGACCATCTCTATGCGGCGCTGCTGCGCCGTCTCTATACGCTGGGCTCCAACATGCTGCTCAACGACCACCTGCGCAACAGTCCCTTCATGATGAACGTCTACTCGCGGCCGCGCCATTCCGGACGCGAGTGGTCGGTCGGAGCCATCCGCAGCCAGCTGGAGGACTTCGTCAGCACGCAGGCCATGCTCGAGCTGGAACCCGAGCACATCCGCCAGCCTAAGGCCAAGAAGCTCCACGAGGAGCATGCACGGCTGATGTACGACCTCTTCGACTACATCGTCACGTCGCGACTGTGGAGCGAGGCCACGGCCAGCAGCTTCGAGGCGATGCTCCTCTCACTAACAATCGACACGACTGACCGCCAGCTGATGGTCTCGGCCATCACGCTCTCCGTCATGCAGGCCTTCGGTTATCAGAAGTTCAGCGTGCTCTGCAGCGTCTATGAACATGCCGACGACGAGGCCCTGCGCCAGCGGGCGCTCGTCGGGTGGGTGCTGGCGATGGACGCATCGAAGCTCAGGCTCTATCCTGAAGTGTTCGACCGCGTGGCAACGCTGTGTGCCGACGACCGCGCCCTCCAGGAGCTGACCGAGCTCCAGATGCAGCTGTTCTATTGCATGGAGGCCGAGGACGACGGGAAGACAATCCAGAACGAAATTATTCCCGACCTCATGAAGGGCAACAACCTGCGCATGACCCGCCGGGGGCTGGAGGAGGTCGACGAGGAGTCGCTCGAAGACATCCTGCACCCCGAAGCTGCCGAGCAGAGCATGGAGCACATGGAGCAGAGCATGCACCGCATGGCCGACATGCAGAAGCAGGGCGCCGACATCTACTTCGGCGGCTTCTCGCAGATGAAGCGATTCGCGTTCTTCAACAACCTCGCCGCGTGGTTCGTGCCGTTCTATCCGCAGCATCCCGCCGTCAGCAGCATCTGGGAGAACACGAAGGGCAAGCGCTTTCTGGAGACCATCACGCAGATCGGCGCCTTCTGCGACAGCGACAAGTACTCCTTCGTGCTGGCCTTCAACCATGTGCTCGACCGCATTCCGCCGTCGATGCTCTCGATGGTGGAGCAGGGCGAGGCCTCGCCCATTCCCCTTGGCGGCCAGATTGCCGACGAGGAGCAGCGGCAGCCGGCCTTCCAGCGCCGCCTCTACCTGCAGAATCTCTATCGCTTCCACCGGCTGTTCCCGGTCAGGAGCGAGTTTGTCAATCCCTTTGCCGATGCCTCGCGCTACCTTTTCTTCGCCAACCCGGTCTTCCGGGCCACGCGCCTGCAGGAGCGCACGATGGAGGTGGCGGCCTTCCTGCTGAAGCGCAAGCGCACGGACGAGCTACTGCAGGTGCTCGACAGCCTCGATGCTTCGCTGCATAACTACCATTATTATATTATACGTGCGCGCGTTGAGACTTCACCCGAGTCACAGCGCCGGCTCTATCGGCAGGCACTCGACGCCAAGCCCGACTCCGAGCAGGCCCTGGCCGGATGGGCGCGCAGCTGTTTCGATGCGCGCGACTACGACGAGGCCATCGAGGCTTACCGCCGACTGACCGGCATGCAGCCCGACCGCCTGTCCTACCAGCTCAGCCTGGCAGCATGCCTGGCCAACGCCGGGCGCACGGACGAGGCTGAGCCCCTGCTCTTCAAGCTGCAGTATCTCAACCCCGACAACCTCAACGTCATGCGCATACTGGCATGGACGCTCATGGACGGCGGAAAGTACGAACAGGCAGAGCGCTACTACGCTCAACTGCAGAGCGCCCAGAAGGCGCAGCCCGACGACACGCTCAACCATGCGTTCTGCCATTGGCTGAGCGGAAAGACCTCGGAGGCCCTCTCGCTGATGAATTCAATCGGCGACAGCGAGTCGGTGGCAAGGAGCATCATGGGCGAACGGCCTTTCCTCGTAGCCCACGGCCTCCACGACGTCGACCTCCAGCTCATGACCGACAGTCTGCTATTCTCAAAAATAAGTGGAGAATAATTTTGTTATTCCCCCGATTTCCACTATCTTTGCACGAACAAAACAACAGCTTATGCCATCCGATAAAATCAGAATCAAGGATATTGCCGAGCGGGCGGGCGTGTCGGTGGGCACCGTCGACCGCGTGCTCCATGAGCGCCCCAACGTGTCGAAACCCGCACGCGAGAAGGTGGAGAAAGCCCTCAAGGAGATGGATTATCAGCCTAACGCCTATGCTTCGGCACTCGCCTACAACAAGAACTACACGTTTGTCTGCATCCTGCCCCAGCACTCGAGCGAGGCCTATTGGGAGGAAATAGAGCAAGGCCTGCAGATGGCCACGCTCAGGCGACGCGACTTCCACGTGTCGCTGAAGCTCATCCACTACGAGCGCTTCAACCATCATTCGTTCATCGCCGCCACCGAGGCCTGCTTCGACGCCAGGCCCGACGGCGTCATCCTCGTGCCGGCCAAGCTGGAGCTGACCCAGGCCTTTGCCGATGAGATGCACGAGAAGAGCATCCCCTTCATCCTGCTCGACTCCTACCTGCCCGACCTGAAGCCCCTGTCGTTCTATGGCCAGGACTCCTTCCAGAGCGGCTATTTTGCCGCCCGCATGCTCATGCTCATCGCTTCGAAGGAGAAGGAGATATTCCTGATGAAGCACCTCAAGGACGGCCACATCGGCTCCAAACAGCAGTCGAACCGCGAGACGGGCTTCCGTCACTACATGCGCGACCACTTCCCCCACATCATCATCACCGAGGTCAATCTGCCGAAGGGGGAGACGCGCGAGCATTACAACCTCATCCTCGAAACCTTTTTCCGCGAACACCCGCAGATTCACCACGGCATCACGTTCAACTCGAAGGCCCATCTGGTAGGTCAGTTCCTGCTGCGCACCAACCGCCGCAACGTCCAGATCATGGGCTACGACATGGTGCCGAAGAACGCCGAGTGCGTCCGTCAGGGCAGCATCTCGTTCCTCATTGCCCAGCACGCGTTCATGCAGGGCTACGACAGCATCGAGACGCTCTTTCAGGCCATAGTGCTGAAGAAGGAGGTGACGCCCGTCAACTACATGCCCATCGAGCTGCTGACGAAGGAGAACATCGACTTCTACCGCCACCAGATGACCGTTTAGGAAACATAAAACAAACTCAATATCTACTTATGGAACAAGCAACATTTCTGAAAATCAATCCGGCCGACACCGTGTTCGTGTGCCTCCAACCCAAGAAGAAGGGCGACATCGTGGACGTTGACGGCCAGAAAGTCGTCATCAACCAGGACACGCCGGCCGGTCATAAGATCCTGATTCGCGACGTCCGCGAAGGCGAGGACATCATCAAGTACGGCTATCCCATCGGCCATGCACGCGAGGACTTGAAGGCGGGCGACTGGGTGAACGAGAACAACCTGAAGACCAACCTGAAAGGAACGCTTGAATACACATATCAGCCTGTCAACGAGCATCTTGACATCCCTCGCGAGAACCGAACCTTCAAGGGCTACAAGCGCAAGAACGGCGACGTCGGCGTGCGCAACGAGATATGGATCGTGCCCACCGTGGGGTGCGTCAACGGCATCGGCGAGCACCTGGCCCGACAGTTGCGCGAGGAGACTGGCTGCAAGGACGTCGACGCCGTCTACTGCTGGCACCACAACTACGGCTGCTCGCAACTCTCGGGCGACCACGAGAACACGCGCAAGGTGCTCCGCGACATCGTGCTCCATCCCAATGCCGGTGCCGTGCTCGTGCTGGGCCTCGGCTGCGAGAACAATCAGCCGGACGCCTTCATGGAGACGCTGGGCGACTACGACCACGACCGCATCCGCCTGCTCGTCACCCAGAAGGTCGACGGCGACGAAGTGGCCGCCGGCATGGAAATCCTGCGCGAACTATATAATAAGGTGCGCGAGGATCGTCGCACCGAGGTGCCCGTCAGCCATCTGCGCGTAGGTCTGAAGTGCGGTGGCAGCGATGGTTTCAGCGGCATCACGGCCAACCCGCTGGTGGGCGAGTTCAGCGACTGGCTGGTGGCCCAGGGCGGCACGAGCGTGCTGACCGAAGTGCCGGAGATGTTCGGAGCCGAGACCATCCTGATGAACCGCTGCGAGACGCCCGAGCTGTTCCGCCAGACCGTCTCGATGATCAACAACTTCAAGGAGTATTTCCTCAGCCACGGGGAGCCCGTCGGCGAGAATCCGAGTCCCGGCAACAAGGCCGGCGGCATCTCGACGCTCGAGGACAAAGCCCTCGGCTGCACGCAGAAATGCGGCCGTGCGCCCGTCAGCGGCGTCATGGAATACGGCGACCGGCTTGAGCACCACGGTCTCAACCTCCTCTCGGCGCCCGGCAACGACCTCGTGGCCGCCACGGCGCTCGCTTCGTGCGGTTGCCACCTGGTGCTGTTCACCACCGGCCGCGGCACCCCCTTCGGCACGTTCGTCCCGACCATGAAGATCGCTACCAACCCCACGCTGGCCGCCCGCAAGCCCGGGTGGGTCGACTTCAACGCCGGCCAGCTCATCGAGGGCCGCACGATGAAGGAGCTGGTGCCTGAGTTCATTGACAAGGTGCTCGCCGTAGCCAGCGGCGAGAAGGCCCGCAACGAGGAGAACGACTATCGCGAGATTGCCATCTTCAAGAACGGCGTCACCCTCTAACCCCACTCTATTGCCGATGAAGAAAGGCTTCCTTGCCCTGAGTCCGCTGCTGGTGTTCATCGTCCTCTACCTGGTGACGAGCATCATCGCCCGCGACTTCTACAAAGTTCCGATCACGGTGGCCTTCCTGGCCTCCAGCATCTACGCCGTGCTCATCACGCCCGGGCCCCTGCGCCGACGCCTCGACGTCTTCAGCCAGGGGGCGGGCGACAAGCAGATGATGCTCATGATCTGGATCTTCGTGCTGGCAGGAGCCTTTGCCAATTCAGCCAAGGTGATGGGCTCGATTGACGCGACGGTCAACCTGACCCTGTCGCTGCTGCCGTCGCAGATGCTGCTGGCAGGCCTGTTCCTGGCCGCCTGCTTCATCTCGCTCAGCATCGGCACCAGCGTGGGCACGATCGTGGCCCTGACGCCCATTGCCGCCGGCGTGGCTGCGCAGACGGGCGCCTCGGTGGCGATGGTGACGGCCGTCGTCGTCGGCGGTTCGTTTTTTGGCGACAACCTGTCGTTCATCTCCGACACGACGATCATCGCCACCCAGACGCAAGGCTGCCAGGCCAGCGACAAGTTCAAGGTCAACTCCTTCATCGTATTCCCTGCGGCGCTCATCATCCTGGGCATCTACGTCTATCTCGGACAGGACATTGCAGCGCCCGCCTCGATTCCTGAGGTCGAGCTGAGCAAGGTGCTGCCCTATCTGGTGGTGCTCATCACGGCCATCTTCGGCCTAAACGTCATGGTCGTGCTGACCATCGGCATCTCCCTGACCGGCATCATCGGGCTCTCAACGGGCTCATTCGACGTCTACGGATGGTTCGGCGCGATGGGCGACGGCATCATCTCGATGGGCGAGCTCATCATCATCACGATGATGGCCGGCGGACTGCTGGCCGTCATCAAGCACAACGGCGGCATCGACTACGTCATCAGCCGCCTGACGCGCCGCATCCATGGCAAGCGCGGCGCCGAGTTTGCCATTGGCGGACTGGTGGGCATCGTCAACCTCTGTACGGCCAACAATACGGTTTCGATCATCACCGTCGGCGGCATTGCCCATGAGATTGGCGAGAAGTACGGCCTCGACCCGCGGAAGTGCGCATCGCTGCTCGACACGTTCTCGTGCACCGTGCAGGGGCTCATCCCCTATGGTGCACAGATGCTCATGGCGGCCGGACTGGCAAGCCTCAACCCCATCAGCCTCCTGCCTCACCTCTATTATCCGGTTGCCATCGGCATGGCCGCCGTGGCAGCCATCATCCTACGCTATCCCAAACGCTATTCTTAGAATCCCCACATGAACATCGCAACGCGCAACTTCCTGCGCCTGCTGCGCGCAGGTGCCTTCGACCGGGACGAAAGGATTGAACCCATGTCGGCCTGGAAGTGGCGCCGCGTCTACGAGGTGGCTTGCGAGCAGGGCGTGGCGCGCCTCGTCTTCCGCGGCATTCAGCAGCTGGCCGACCAGTTCTACCTGCAGATACCTGACGCCCAGATGGAGACGTGGCGCAAGACGATAGCCCTGCCCGTCGTTCCCGACGACGAGTCGGCCCTGCGGCTGACCAACCGGCAGAACGAGAAGAAGCTCCAGGCCATCATCGAGGCCGAGCCGGCCGACTCCCCCACCCTTGCTGTGCTGAAGGCCATGCTCATCACCACGCGCCACATCCTCGACGACGGCTTCTACCTCCGTCCGCTCGTCCAGCTGGCACTCCTGCTTCGTCCGAGCAGCCGGCGCATCGACCGCGACAAGCTCCACGAGTGGCTCACGACGCTCCACATGGAGCGCATCGCCCAGCTGGAGGCCTCGCTCATCGTGATGTTCTTCGAGATGGAGGCGGAGTCGCTGCCCTTCGAGCCGCTGCCGGTCAACGCAAGGATTGAGTCGCTGGCCGACGACCTCTTCAGTCAGCAGCACCCCCACACGGGCCAGTTGCGCTTCACCCAGGGCAACGACATCTTCGTCCACACCAGCAACTCGCGCGCCATGCTGTGGCAGGCTCGCCGCTCGGCCCGCTATTTCCGTTATTATCCTTCGGAGAGCATCACCAACCTGCTGGCCTCCTTCGCCCGCTCGCTGACCGACATCGAAGAATAGTCGCTCAGCTACGTTCCGGAACAAAGTGTATAGCCCGACTAAACAAAGTGTATAGCCCGGCTATACAACGTGTATACCCCGGCTATACACTTTGTTTAGCCGGGGTATACAAATAATTAGGGATTGGGGATTGATTATCGTTTCTTGCCCTTGCCGCTACGGCCGAGCAGGCCCATGATGCCGCCATAGTTGCGCTTCAGCTTGCGCATCGTCATCAGGGCGTCGAAGGCCGTCACGCCGTAGCTCACCAGATTGGCCACGTATTCGCCACGCGTCGACGACTCCCTGCGAGCTGAGAGCGAGCTCCAGGTCGTCGATATATCGCGGCTCTCGCGGTCAATGGCTTCGCGGAGCTGATCCTTGCGAAGCTGAATCTCCTCAAGTGTCCTGTATGCCATAGTCTTCACTCCATTAACAGATTTGCCAGGAAACTGACCAGCGGGCGCTCAATCCAGGCCCGACGGAACGCAACGACAATCAAGAGAAGCAGCAGGTGAAGGCCTGCCACCAGGAAGAACGCCGCCGTCCATCCCATCCATCCGCTCAGCCAGCTGGCCAGGCCGAACGCCGCGAACAGCATGACGGCCACGCCAATGAGGAACAGGACGACAGCCAAGGCGGCAGCCGTGAGCAGGCGAACCACCTTCTCAATCACGTCGAGCTTCACGTATTCCTTCTGAAGCCCGGCATAGTCCTTCAGCTGCTCAATCAGCTGGGCCAGCGTCTCAACGTTCTTGTCGCTCGAAAGCATCAGCTGCGGTATTACTCAGCAATGTCCTGAATGTCGTCGACGAGGTCGCCCACATCCTTGCGGGTCAGCTTGATGTCGTGCTTCTTCAGGAAGTCCTCCACGGTGTCGGTAATCTTCTGACGGGTGTCGCTGCCCGTCTCGGGAGCCAGCAGCAGGCCCAGCACTCCGCCGGCGATAGCGCCGCCCAGGAATGCGCCAATGTAACCAAATGTCTTCATAACTGTCAATTTTTAAGGGTTGATACTAAAACATTCTGACGACAAAATTACGAATAATCATTGAGATTCGGCACACATTTCCTGTCATTTTTTGTTAAAAACGCATGTTTTCGGCGATATTAACAAAGTTTAGGTCGCATTTTGCAGTATTTTTCATCAATAATTTGTAATTTCGCACACAAATACGAACAAGTAACACCTAT
>JAFTGI010000205.1 GCA_017458195.1 Prevotella sp. | reverse complement strand
TCAGTCTGAACCTGCTGAAGCATCACTTCCGAGGTCGTGATGAACAGCACCTGCGAATCACTGCCATGCTCAGCCTGTGAGAGCAGGTCGGCTGCCACAAAGGCCGCATTGGCATTGGCATCGGACACCACGCAGACCTCCGACGGTCCTGCCGGCATGTCAATAGCCGTGCCACTGATGCTGACAGCCTGCTTGGCGGCCATGACGTAGCGGTTGCCGGGGCCGAATATCTTGCTGACCCGGGGCACGGTCGCTGTGCCATAAGCCATAGCTCCGATGGCCTGCACGCCGCCAATCTTATAGACCTGATGTACACCTGCCAGCTGAGCCGCAAAGAGAATGGCCGGATGGATGCACCCTTCTGCATTAGGGGGCGAGCAAAGCACGATGTGACTGCAACCGGCCAGGCGGGCCGGCGTGGCCAACATCAGCACCGTGCTGAAAAGCGGAGCGGTGCCACCAGGGACATAAAGACCCACACGCTCAATGGGAACGGCCGTCTGCCAGCAGCTGACGCCGGGAGCAGTCTCCACTCGGGGAAGCTCCTGTCGCTGAGCGACATGGAAGCGGCTGATGTTTGAATAGGCCTGAGTTATGGCCATCTTCAGGTCGGGGGACAAGGCTTTGTCGGCCTCGTCGAACTCAGCATCGCTAACCAGCAAATCGCCAAGTTCCACATGGTCGAAACGCTTCTCATATTCACGAACGGCAGCATCACCACGAGCCGCGACGTCTTGCAACACTTCGCTGACCACATGGTCTAAGGCAGACAGGTCTACCGCAGGCCGAGCCACGATTTCGCTGACTTGTCCGTCGGTAGGATAACGAAACAGTTTCATAGAATCATTTTTTCAATCGGTGTTACCAATATGCCCTGGGCGCCCATTTCCTTGAGCCGCCCGATAATCTCCCAGAAGCGACGCTCGTCAAGCACGGTGTGAACACAGCACCACTCGTCGTCGGCCAAGGGAATCACAGTAGGACTCTTAAGGCCGGGCAGCACGCTGAGCACCTGGTCGAGGCAAGCCTTTGGCACATTCATGCGGATATACTTCTTGCCCTCGGCCTGGCGCACGGCCTCGAAGCGGAAGAGTATCTGCTGGAGAAGCGACTTCTTCTCGTCGGAGAGGCCCGGATGCGCAATGAGCAGGGCCTCGCTCTGCATGACCACCTCAACCTCCTTCAAGTTGTTGCTCACTAGGGTGGAGCCACTGCTGACGATGTCGAAGATGGCATCGGAGAGCCCAATGCCCGGCGAAATCTCCACGCTGCCGGCAATGCGATGAATCTCGGCCTTTATGCCGTGGGACGTGAGGAAGCGCTGCAGCACGACAGGATAGGACGTGGCTATCTTCTTGCCCTCAAACCACTCCAGCCCGTCGTAGCGAGCATCCTTCGGTATGGCCAGTGAGAGACGGCATCGGCTATATCCCAGCCGCATGACCACGTCGGCCCGCTGCTCCTGTTCCTCAAACTCATTTTCCCCCACGATGCCAATGTCGGCAATGCCCGTGGCAACGCTCTGAGGAATGTCGTCGTCGCGCAGATAGAGCACCTCCAGAGGGAAGTTCTCTGCCTTCATGAGCAAGGTGCGCTTGCTGCTGCTTATCCTGATGTCGGCCTCAGCGAGCAGCTCCATGGTCTGCTCGTGCAACCGTCCTTTTGACTGTACTGCTATTCGTAACATTTCTTTTCTCCTTTTTATTTATAATACACCCTTAGTGGAGGGCAATTCATAGTGGAAGACGTTGCGCTGGATGGCCATCTTCACGCTGCGTGCCAGTGCTTTGAAGATGCTCTCTGCCTTATGATGCTCATTGTCGCCATGGGCCTCGATGTAGAGGTTCATTGCTGCCGCATCGCTCAGGCTCTTGAAGAAGTGCATGAACATCTCCGTCGGCACGTCGCCGATTCTCTCACGATGGAATTCGACATGCCAGTTAAGCCAGGGACGCCCGCCGAAGTCGAGCGCCACGGTGCAGAGGCAGTCATCCATGGGCAAGGTGTAGCCATAGCGCTCACATCCGCGCTTGCTGCCCAGGGCCTTGCGCAGACATTCACCCAGGGCGAGGGCCGTGTCCTCGATGGTATGATGCTCGTCGACGTGAAGGTCGCCGCTCGTGCGGATGGTCAGGGCCAGACCACCGTGTCGCCCGATCTGCTCAAGCATGTGGTCGAAGAAGCCGAGGCCGGTGTGGACGTCGGTCTTGCCATGACCATCGAGGTCAAGGCTGACGTAGACATCGGTCTCGCTGGTCACCCGGTGCACCTCTGCCCGGCGCTCCTCCATGAGCAAGCGCTCAGCGACGCCGTCCCAGTCCAGGCCGTCGCGCCCCAGGATGAGCGACCGGCAGCCCATGTTGCGGGCCAGCTGGGCATCGGTCTCACGGTCGCCGATGACGTAGCTTGCAGCCATGTCGAAGGTCTCATCGTTCATGTATTTCTCCACCATGCCTGTGCCTGGCTTGCGTGTGGGAGCATTGTCGGAAGGGAAATGTCGGTCGATGAGTTGCTCCTTGAAGGTGATTCCCTCGCCCTGCAGTGCATCAAGCATCAGCTGATGCACCGGCCAGAACGTTTCTTCGGGGAATGAATCCGTACCCAATCCATCCTGATTGGTCACCATGACCAGCTCGTAGTCAGTCTGACGGCAAATGCGCCCCAGACTGCGAAAGACACCGGGCTTGAACCGAAGTTTTTCAAATGCGTCAACCTGTTCGTCGACTGGCTCCTCAATCAAGGTACCATCGCGGTCGATGAACAATACTTTCTTCTTGATAGCTTTCTCCACTTTTTCGTCAGTCTGTTTACAGTTTATTCTTATTATCCTAAATCCACGCTGCAAAGTTACACATTTTATCCGAATCCCGCAAACATTATTTGGAGATTCATAAAAAAATGATTACCTTTGCGCACAAAACTGTAAAACTATGAAAAGATTATTGAGACTATCGCTGCTGATGGCAGTGTCGTGGCTCATCGTCATGCCGACAATGGCTACTCCCATAGACGACCTCCTGGAACGCATCGACGCCGGCGCCTCCAAGAAATTCAAGATTCAGAGGGTGAATGCAGAACGCGACTTCTTCGAGCTTGACCAGCAGGGCCAGCGTGTCGTAGTGCGGGGCAATTCGTGGGTCAACATCGGTGTGGGACTCAACTGGTATCTGAAATACCATGCCGGCATCCATCTCACATGGAACCAGATGCACGCCCGTCTGCCGCAGGTACTGCCCCCTGTCACCCGCAAGGAGCGCCACGAGACCGGCCTCGCCTTGCGCTATGCCTTCAACTATTGCACCTTCAGCTACTCCATGGCCTTCTGGGACTGGAATCGTTGGCAGGAGGAAATCGACTGGCTCTGCCTGCACGGCGTCAATCTCCCGCTGGCCATCGTCGGCGAGGAATGCGTCTGGCGCAACATGCTTCTTAAACTGGGATATACAGAGGAGGAAGTGGGTCAATTCATCGCCGGCCCGGCCTTCCTGGCTTGGTGGGAGATGAACAACCTGGAGGGTTGGGGTGGCCCACTGCCACGTTCATGGTATGCCCGTCAGGAACAGCTCCAGCGACAAATCTTAAAGCGCATGAAGGAACTGGACATGCACCCGGTGCTGCCAGGCTATTGCGGTATGGTGCCCCATGATGCCCATGAGCGTCTTGGCCTCAATGCTGGCAATGCAGGTCTGTGGAACGGATTCCAACGACCGGCCAACATGCTGCCTACCGACGAACGCTTCGACGAGATTGCCACCTTATATTATAATGAACTGACCAGACTCTATGGCCGGGCTGACTATTACTCCATGGACCCCTTCCACGAGAGCAAGGATGATGCAACCATCGACTATGCCGAAGCCGGGCGCAAACTGATGGCAGCCATGAAGCGCGTCAACCCCAGGGCCGTATGGGTGATTCAGGGCTGGACGGAGAATCCACGCCCGGAAATGGTTGACCCGATGAAGGCCGGCGACCTGCTGGTGCTCGACCTGTTCTCGGAGTGTCGCCCCATGTTCGGTGCACCAAGCATCTGGCGTCGCGCCGACGGCTACAAGCAACACGAATGGCTGTTCTGTCTGTTACAGAACTTTGGTGCCAACGTCGGCCTGCACGGCCGCATGGACCAATTGCTCAACAACTTCAGCTTAGCCATGCAGTCATCCATACAACCTGCGGGCATTGGCTTTACCATGGAGGGCTCAGAGAACAATCCCGTCATGTTTGAACTGATGAGCGAACTGCCCTGGCGGGCTGACCGCCTCACTAAGGAGGAATGGCTAACCGCCTACGTCAAAGCCCGCTACGGCAATGATTCACCGCAGATAGAGAATGCCTGGCAACTGCTCGGCCGGACAATCTACAACTGTCCCGCCGGCAACAACCAGCAAGGCCCTCATGAGAGCATTTTCTGCGGACGGCCGTCGCTCAACAACTTCCAGGCCTCATCATGGTCGAAGATGAAGAACTACTATTCGCCGTCCTCTACGCTGCAGGCTGCACAGCTGTTCCTGGAGGGAGCCAAGCAGATTCCGATGAGCAACAATCTCGAATATGACCTCGTTGACATCACCCGCCAGGCCCTGGCCGACCAGGCCCGCCTGCAATATCATCACACGATTGCCAACTACAAGGCATTCGACATTGAAGCCTTCAGGAAGGACGCCGACCGCTTCCTGAAAATGCTGCTCTTGCAGGATGAGCTCCTTGGCACCCGCCTGGAATTCCGGCTTGGCCATTGGACCCAGGCTGCCATCGACTGCGGCACGACCGCCGACGAGCGGCAATTCTTTGAATGGAACGCCCGCGTACAGATCACGACCTGGGGCAACCGCTATTGCGCTGACACCGGCGGACTGCGCGACTATGCCCACAAGGAGTGGCAGGGCTTGCTGCGCGACTTCTACTACGTGCGGTGGAAGACCTACTTCGACGCCCTCCTTGCCCAGATGGAAGCTCAGCAGAAGCCTGAGCCGGAACTGCTTGGCGGTGGTCCCAACGCTAATAAGACCTCAGCCGAGCTCATGACCCTCGCCCGTCCACAGGAGGTGCAGGTCGACTGGTATGCCATCGAGGAGCCATGGACGCTGCGCCACAACCATTATTCTGCCGCGCCCGAGGGAAATGCACTCGAAATTGCCGAACGAATCATCAACTTCATCAACCATGGAAAGTAAGCAAAGACTCATCTCGCTCGACGTGCTCCGGGGACTCACCGTGGCAGGCATGATACTCGTCAACAACGGGTTTGGGGAATCGTTCGAAATGCTCCGCCACTCCAAGTGGAACGGCATGACACCCTGCGACCTCGTGTTCCCCTTCTTTCTGTTCATCATGGGTGTGTCGTGCTATCTGGCATTGTCGCGGAATGGCTTTGCCCCCACCCGACCTGTCATCTGGAAGATCTGCAAGCGCGCCTTCCTGCTATTCTTCATCGGGGTGGCCATCCACTGGTTCGACATGGCCCTCTGGGGCAATCCGCTTGACTTTGCCCACCTACGCATCTGGGCCGTGCTGCAGCGCATCGCCCTATGCTATCTCTTTGCCTCGCTGTTCGCCTTATTTATTGACCACCGATGGACAATCCCCACGATTGCCGTCCTGCTAATCGTCTACACGGCAATCCTGGCCTTTGGCCACGGCTATTCTGAAGATTCTGCCGAAAATATACTGGCTCAGGTTGACCTCCGACTCTTCGGCTACGACCACCTCTACCACAAGGGGCCCGTCGATCCCGAAGGTCTGCTGGGCACCATCTCCGGCATTGCCCACACCCTGATAGGTTTCTATTGCGGGCGCATTATCAAGACGCAGAAGAGCGTTGAGCAAAAGGCTCTCGGCATCTTCGTCCTGGCAGCCGTGCTCATCACCGGCGGCTATC
The DNA here is from genome assembly GCA_017458195.1 of Prevotella sp. Taxonomy (GTDB): domain Bacteria; phylum Bacteroidota; class Bacteroidia; order Bacteroidales; family Bacteroidaceae; genus Prevotella. The sequence continues at coordinate 10,476 of JAFTGI010000205.1, read as the reverse complement.
TGCTCACCTACGGACTGCCTCTGAACAAACGCATCTGGAGCCCCAGCTATGTGCTCGTTACGTGCGGCTTGGCCTCAATGCTGCTCGGACTGTTTGTCTATATCATCGACATCCGCGGCCGCCAGCACTGGACTTTCCCCTTCCGGGTTTTCGGCATGAACGCCCTGGCCCTCTATGTAGCGAGTGAATTGCTGGCCATAGTGTTCAGCCGGTTCGGCGTGTCGACATTCATCTACGATGTCCTCCATGCCGTCATCCCGCCACTGAAGTGGGCTTCGCTGGCTTATGCCCTCACATTTGTCTTCATCAACTACATGTTGGGCTATCTGCTTTACCGACGTCGCATATTTATCAAACTGTAAACTATATAGCATCATGAAGAAACCTGTTGCCTTGATTACCGGTGCCACCAGCGGCATCGGCTTGGGTTGTGCAAAACGTTTTGCCCAAGGAGGTTATGACCTCATTCTGACTGGAAGACGTGAGAACCAATTAGAGATTGTAGCCGAAGAAGTGAAAAAGATGGGTGCTGCGGTACAGACACTTTGTTTCGACGTCCGCGACCGCGAGGCAGCCCGCCATGCAGTAGAGAGTATTAACCCGGAGTTGAAACCTATTGATGTCCTCATAAACAATGCAGGCTTAGCTCTCGGTTTAGAGCCGGAATACGAAGGCGATTACAACGATTGGGACACCATGATTGACACCAACATAAAAGGCTTGCTGACCATGACCCGCCTCATCGTTCCCGCTATGGTAGAGCGTGGCTGTGGCCACATCATAAACATTGGCTCAGTGGCTGGCGATGCTGCCTATGCCAACGGGAATGTCTATTGCGCGACAAAAGCTGCCGTCAAGACCATCAGCGACGGCCTGCGCATTGACGTGGCTCACACGGGGGTGCGGGTCACCAACGTGAAGCCAGGACTCGTGGAGACCAATTTCAGTCGGGTACGGTTCCATGGCGACGATGAACGCGCCGTGAAAGTCTATCAGGGCATAGAGCCGCTGACAGGCGATGACATTGCCGACGTGGCCTTCTACGCCGCCAGCGCTCCCAAACATGTACAGATTGCGGAAGTGCTCGTGCTGGCCACCCACCAAGCCAGCGGCAGCATCATTGTAAGGCAGTAGTGCTTTTTAGACTTATTTTGCACGCTATTCTTGGCGCAGTCGCATTTTTTTCGTAACTTTGCACCCTCAAAGCATATAATAACAAAAAAGAGAAATGAACATACTTGAACTGAGTGAACAAGAAATTCTTCGTCGGCAATCGCTCGAAGAACTGCGCCAGATGGGCATCGACCCCTACCCTGCCGCCGAATATCCCACCAATGCCTTCTCAACAGAAATCCGCGACAGCTTCAGCGATGAGGCTGAGCCGCGGCAGGTCTGCATAGCCGGACGAATGATGAGCCGACGCGTGATGGGAAAGGCTTCATTCGTGGAGCTACAGGATTCCAAGGGCCGCATCCAAGTCTATATTACCCGCGACGACCTCTGCCTGGGTGAGAACAAGGACCAGTACAACGTGCTGTTCAAGCGACTGCTCGACATCGGCGACTTCATCGGCGTGAAGGGCTTCGTCTTCCGCACCCAGACAGGCGAGATCTCCGTACACGCCCAGGAGTTGACGCTGCTTTCCAAGTCACTCAAGCCCCTGCCTATCGTGAAGTATAAGGACGGCGTGGCCTACGACAAGTTCGACGACCCCGAGCTGCGTTATCGCCAGCGCTACGTCGACCTGGTGGTCAACGACGGCGTGAAGGACGTGTTCCTGAAGCGCGCCACCATCATCCGCACCATGCGCCGCATCCTCGACGAGGCCGGCTATACGGAGGTTGACACACCCATCCTGCAGAACATCGCAGGCGGTGCATCGGCCCGTCCCTTCATCACCCACTTCAATGCCCTGAACCAGGACATGTACATGCGCATCGCTACGGAGCTCTATCTGAAGCGCCTTATCGTAGGTGGCTTCGAGGGCGTCTACGAGATGGGCAAGAACTTCCGCAACGAGGGCATGGACAAGACCCACAACCCGGAGTTCACTTGCATGGAGCTCTACGTCTCGTATAAAGACTACAACTGGATGATGTCGTTCACGGAGAAGATGCTGGAGGAAATCTGCATGGCCGTGAACGGTAAGCCCGAGGTTGAGATCGACGGCAACGTCATCTCATTCCGTGCCCCATACCGACGCCTGCCCATCCTCGACGCCATCAAGGAAAAGACCGGATTCGACTGCGACGGCAAGACTGAGGACGAGATCCGCGCCTTCTGCAAGGAGAAGGGCATGGAGGTCGACGAGACCATGGGCAAGGGCAAGCTCATCGACGAACTGTTCGGCGAGTTCTGCGAGGGCACGTTCATCCAGCCAACGTTCATCACCGACTATCCCGTGGAGATGTCGCCCCTGACCAAGATGCACCGCTCGAAGCCCGGCCTGACTGAGCGTTTTGAGCTCATGGTGAACGGCAAGGAGCTGGCCAACGCCTACTCAGAGCTGAACGACCCCATCGACCAGGAGGAGCGCTTCAAGGAGCAGATGCGGCTGGCCGCCAAGGGCGACGACGAAGCCATGATCATCGACCACGACTTCCTTCGCGCCCTGCAATACGGCATGCCGCCCACAAGCGGTATAGGCATCGGCATCGACCGTCTGGCCATGCTCATGACCGGCAAGTTTGCCATCGGCGAAATCATGCTGTTCCCGCAAATGAAGCCCGAGAAGAAGGCTCCTCAGAGCAGCATTCAGGAGTGGGCCGAAATCGGCGTGCCCGAGGACTGGGTCTACGTGCTGCGCAAGGCCGGCTTCTATCTCATCCAGGACATCCGAGGCGAGAAGGCTCAGGGGCTGCAGCAGAAGATAGGCGAAATCAACAAGAAGTTCAAGCTGGGTTATGAGAGGCCTTCACTCGACGAGGTGCAGGCATGGATAGACAAAGCCCAAAGCTAACAGCCAACAGCTAACGGTCAGATGTTCGACTGCGGTAAGATAGCTATCATCGGAGGTGGCTCATGGGCTACGGCCATTGCCAAGATTGTGGTGCAACATACGCACCACATCGGCTGGTATATGCGCCGCGACGACCAGATTCGCGACTTTCAGCGACTGGGCCACAATCCGAGCTATCTGACCAGCGTTCATTTCGACACCCGCGAAATCTTTTTCGAAAGCGACCTCAACCGTATCGTACAGACCTACGACACGCTGGTCTTCGTCGTGCCATCGCCCTATCTGAAAAATCACCTGCGCAAGCTGAAGACAAGGCTTAAGGACAAGTTCATCGTGACGGCCATTAAGGGTATCGTGCCCGACGAGAACCTCATCTGTTCGGAATACTTCCATCAGGTGTTCGACGTGCCTCACGACAACCTGGCCTGCCTTGGCGGCCCCTCGCATGCCGAGGAGGTAGCATTAGAGCGCCTGAGCTACCTGACCGTGGGGTGCAGCGACCTCGAGAAGGCACAGGCCTTCGCAGACGTGCTGACCAGCCAGTTCATCAAGACCAAGACGTCGACCGACGTCATCGGCATCGAGTATTCCTCGGTCTTGAAGAATGTCTATGCCATCGCTGCGGGCATCTGTTCGGGACTCAAGTTTGGCGACAACTTCCAGGCTGTGCTCATGTCGAATGCCGTACAGGAGATGTCGCGATTCCTGCAGACCGTACACCCTATCGAGCGCAACGTCTACGACTCCGTCTATCTGGGCGACCTGCTCGTCACGGGCTACAGCAATTTTTCGCGCAACCGCGTCTTCGGCACCATGATTGGCAAGGGCTACTCCGTCAAGTCGGCCCAGATGGAGATGGAGATGATCGCTGAGGGCTATTTCGGCACTAAGTGCATGAAGGAGATCAACCGCCACTGGCACGTCAACATGCCCATCCTTGATGCCGTCTACAACATTCTTTACGAGCGGATCACGCCGCAGATTGAAATCAAGTTGCTCACCGACTCGTTCCGCTAACTACGTCACACATTTATATATTAAATAAGGAATATGAAGAATATTAGTCTTGACATCACGAAAGCTGCCTGCTTCCTTGAGGCAGGCGCCGTGAAGGCTTTCGAGCCAAAGGTAAAAGAGGCACAGCTGGCATTGGAGAACGCCACGTGTCCGGGTAACGATTTCTTAGGCTGGCTCCATCTGCCCACGTCAATCACCCCTGAGTTCATTGCTGAGATCGAGGCCACGGCCAAGGTGCTTCGTGAGCATTGCGAGGTGGTGGTCGTTGCCGGCATCGGCGGCTCCTATTTGGGCGCACGTGCCGTCATCGAGGCTCTGAGCAATTCATTTGGCTGGCTTATTCAGGACAAGAAGAATCCTGTGATTCTCTTTGCCGGCAACAACATCGGCGAGGACTATCTGACTGAGATGACCGAATACCTGAAGGACAAGAAGTTCGGCGTGATCAACATCTCGAAGTCGGGCACGACCACCGAGACCGCCCTGACCTTCCGTCTGCTGAAGAAGCAGTGTGAGGCCCAGCGAGGCAAGGATGAAGCCCGCCGGGTGATTGTGGCCGTGACCGATGCCAAGCGTGGCGCCGCCCGCACCTGCGCCGACAAGGAAGGCTACAAGTCGTTTGTCATTCCCGACAACGTCGGTGGCCGTTTCTCAGTGCTGACGCCTGTCGGCCTGCTGCCCATAGCCTGTGCCGGATTCGACATCAAGGCCCTCGTCGAGGGTGCCCAGGAGATGGAGCGCCAGTGCGGCAAGGACGTTCCTTTCGAGGAGAACATGGCTGCCCAGTACGCTGCCGTCCGCAACGGTCTCTATCAGAGTGGCAAGAAGATTGAGATCATGGTGAACTACCAGCCCAAGCTTCACTTCATGTCAGAATGGTGGAAGCAGCTCTACGGCGAGTCGGAAGGCAAGGACAAGAAGGGCATCTTCCCCGCATCATGCGACTTCACGACCGACCTCCACTCCATGGGTCAGTGGATTCAGGATGGCGAGCGCACCATCTTCGAGACCGTCATCTCCGTTGAGGAGCCCGAGCGCAAGCTGCTCTTCCCCGAGGACGACGAGAATCTGGACGGTCTGAACTTCCTGGCTGGCAAACGGGTCGACGAGGTGAACAAGATGGCCGAGCTGGGCACGCGACTGGCTCACGTCGACGGTGGTGTGCCTAACATCCGCATCAGCGTTCCCCGCCTGAACGAATACTACATCGGACAGCTCATCTATTTCTTTGAGATCGGCTGCGGCATCAGTGGCAACGTGCTGGGCGTGAACCCCTTCAACCAGCCTGGTGTCGAGGCTTACAAGAAGAACATGTTTGCCCTGCTCGACAAGCCTGGCTATGAGGCTGAGTCGAAGGCTATCAAGGAGCGTCTGAACAAAGAATAATGAGTCAGATTTCTAAGTATCTGGAGAAGCACGGCTTCGAGGCATTCCGCCCTCGGGCTGTGCTTTTTGATATGGACGGCGTGCTCTACGACTCGATGCCGAACCATGCTGTGGCGTGGCAGGCGTCCATGGCCAAGTTTGGAATTCGCATGACTCCGGCTGATGCCTATGCAACCGAAGGCGCCCGAGGCGTCGACACCATCAGGCAGTTGGCAAGACAGCAGGGGCGCGAAGTCAGTGAGGATGAAGCTCAAAGCATGTATGACGAGAAGAGCAGACACTTCCATGCCATGAAGCAGGCGCCCATCATGCCCGGCATTCCACAACTGATGGAGTATATCGCCGACCAGGGTCTGACAATCGGAGTTGTGACGGGCAGCGGACAGCGGCCACTTCTCAGCAGGCTGACACGCGACTTTGGCAAATACCTGGATGCAGGCTGCATTGTGACTGCCTACGACGTCAGCCGGGGTAAGCCCAGTCCGGATCCTTACCTTATGGGGCTGCAGAAAGCCGGCGGACTGAAGCCTTGGGAAGCCATCGTCGTTGAGAATGCGCCCCTGGGCGTGAGAGCAGGAGTAGCCGCACATATCTTTACCATAGCCGTCAACACCGGCCCACTACCCGACAGTGCATTGACTGACGAGGGAGCAGACCTTATCTTTCATGACATGTACGAACTAAGAAACGAATTGGACTTAATCCTAAAACAGACATTATGACGCAGAATGACCGTTGGGAAGAACGCTGCAACGCTATTATAGAGTATATTCAAGTCAACCACCGCCGGCCTTCCAAGTATAAACAGGAAGACATGCAGATGGTGAACTGGCTGAAATACAACAAAAAGCTACTGCATCGTGGCTTACTAAAGGAGGACAGGAAGGAGAAGCTCAAGTTGCTGTTGGATTTGGCCAGCAAATACCAACGGGTCAATCAATATATCTTTGTCTGCAATACAACTGACGATGCCAACGGGGAATTGACAATCCCCTTCTAAAGACAAAGGGCAGCATGACCGTTGGCAAAGCGGTACTTTTCCGGTAGAAAAGCGGTACTTTACTGGTAGAAAAGCGGTACTTTTCCAACAGTAAAGTACCGCTTTTCTAATGGTCACTTAATAGAACTTGAAGTAGCGGCTGGCATTGTTGTAAGAGATGTCTTCCTCCATCTTGCCAAGAAGCTCGCGGTCGTCAGGCAGGAGCCCACGCTCGACGTCGTTGCCCAGGAGGTTGCAGAGGATGCGACGGAAATACTCATGGCGCGGATAGGAAAGGAAGGAGCGTGAGTCGGTCAGCATGCCCACGAAACGGCTCAGCAGGCCGAGCACCGAGAGGGCATTCATCTGGCGGATCATGCCGTCCATCTGGTCGTTGAACCACCAGCCGGAACCGAACTGAATCTTGCCGGGCTCACCGCCTTGGAAATTGCCGAGCATCGTGGCAATCACTTCGTTGGCGCAGGGGTTCAATGTATAAAGAATGGTGCGGGTGAGCTTGTCTTCCATCTGCAGATGGTTGAGGAAGTTCGACATAGCACGTGCCGTATTGAACTCGCCGATGGAGTCGAAGCCCGTGTCAGGGCCTAACTGATTGTACATCTTGGTGTTGTTGTCGCGGATGGCGCCGTAGTGGAACTGCTGCGTCCAGTCGCTCGTGGCGTCCATCTCGGCCATGACGGTGAGGAAGCAGTGCTTAAACTGACGCGTCTCGTAGACGGAGAGCTGCTGTCCGCGCATAGCCTTCTCGAAGATGGTCTCAATCTGTGAGTCGGTGTAAGGCTCGTCGTAGAACTCCTCAATGCCATGGTCGCTGAGGCGGCAGCCCTGGCTCTGGAAGAAGTCGTGACGCTTCTGGAGGGCGTCGACCATGTCGGCAAACTTGACGATAGTGACGCCGCTGACCTGTGCGAGCTGCTCAACATACTTGGCGAACTCCGGCTTCTCGATGTTCATGGCCTTGTCGGGGCGCCATGCGGGAATCATCAGGGGGTCGCCCTCCTTGCGGGTCTTGGCATACTCGATATGGTTGTGGAGGTCGTCGACGGGGTCATCGGTCGTGCAGACGCACTCAACATTGTAGTGGCGCATCAGTCCGCGAGCCGAGAACTCCGGCTGTTTCAGCTTCTCGTTGCACTCGTCGAAGATTTCGCGGGCCGTCTTGGGCGACAGCAGTTTCTCGATGCCGAAGGCGGTCTTCAGCTCAAGGTGGGTCCAATGGTAAAGGGGATTGCGGAGCGTGTAAGGCACGGTCTCGGCCCACTTCTCAAACTTCTCCCAGTCAGTGGTGTCCTTGCCGGTGCAATAGCGCTCATCGACACCGTTGGTGCGCATGGCACGCCACTTGTAGTGGTCGCCGCCGAGCCACAGTTCGGTGATGCTCTGGAAGCGGTGGTCCTTGGCCACCATCTCGGGGATGAGGTGGCAATGGTAGACGATGATGGGCATCTTGGCCGCATGGTTGTGGTAAAGGTCTTGTGCTACTTCAGTTTCGAGCACGAAGTTCCGGTCATTGAATTGTTTCATAATAGATAGCTTTTAATTTAATAGTAATTCTTTTACTTTTTTACCTTTTTACTTTTTTACCTTTTTACTTTTTTACCTTTTTACTTTTAGTACGACTCACTCTCGTTGGGGAAATCGCCTGCCTTGACGTCGGTGACATATTGTCCGATGGCATCAGTCATCACGGTGTTGAGGTCGGCATAGCGACGCAGGAAACGTGGCGAGAAGCCCTGGGTCATGCCCAACATGTCGGCAATAACGAGGATCTGGCCGTCGCACTGAGGGCCGGCCCCGATGCCGATGGTCGGCACGGCAATGCTCTCGGTCACCTGCTTGGCCAGTGCGGCGGGCACCTTCTCGAGCACCACGGCGAAACAGCCAGCCTCAGCCAGGGCCTGCGCGTCGCTGAGCAGCTTCTGAGCCTCGCGCTCCTCCTTAGCCCTGACGGCATACGTGCCGAACTTGTTGATTGACTGCGGGGTAAGACCCAAGTGAGCCATGACGGGAATGCCGGCATCAAGAATGCGCTTCACGGTGTCGAGAATCTCCACGCCGCCCTCCAGTTTTAGGGCATCGCAGCCGCTTTCCTTCATAATGCGTATTGCGTTCACCACTCCGTCGTGGCACCCCGTCTGGTAGGAGCCGAAGGGCATGTCGCAGACGACAAGCGCGCGCTTGACTGCATTGACCACCGAGCGGGCATGATAAATCATCTGGTCGACGGTCATGGGCAGCGTCGTATGGTTGCCCACCATGACGTTAGAGGCGGAATCGCCGATGAGGATACCGTCAATGCCGGCCCGGTCGACAATGCCGGCCGTGGTATAATCGTAGCTGGTGAGCATCGAGATGCGCTCGCCCTTCTGCTTCATTTCAATAAAACGACGCGTCGTAACCTTGCGTTCGTCGGTGACTAAATAGCCTGCCATAATTCTTTAAGCTTTACGTAATCTATTGTTTTGTAATTATCTAATTGACAATCGGATAAGGGTTGTATATCTGAACGGCTGTTCGTAGTGGCCAGACCGACGACGAACATCCCCGCGGCACGGCCCGAGCGGAGGCCGTTGAAGCTGTCTTCGAAGACGACGCACTCGTCCGGCTGACAGCCGAAGCGGGCTGCGCCGCGCAGATAGCAGTCGGGCGACGGCTTGCTCTCGGCAAAGTCCTCGCTGGTGAGGATGGCATCAAAAAGCTGACGAAATTCAGGCCGCTGGCGATAGACGCTCTGCATCTTCGGCACATTGCTGCTGGTGACGACGGCGGTCATGACGCCATGGGCGCGGAGGTCACTGATAAAGTCGACGAAGCCATCGATATAGTCGAAATGCATCTGTGCCTCGAAGGCATTGAGGCGCTCGGTGAGCACGTCGCGCTCCTTTTCCAGCGCGCCCGTCCACCAACGGTCGTAGATCTGCTGAAGCGTGGACCCCTTGATTTCTTGTTCGAGGCCCGGATGCTCAGGATGATAGAGTCGGCACTGGGACCCCCAGAAGACAGTGTACTGTGACTCCGTGTCGAACACGACGCCATCGAGATCGAATAGTGCAGCCCGGATTTGTTTCATTATTCCTGTTGGTATATCTTTGAGAGTGCAAAGTTACGAAAAAAACGGGAAACGGGGAAACTAAACACGAAAACATTTTGCCATCTCGCGGAAAAAAGCTACCTTTGCATCCTTAATTCATTAAAAGAGGTATGTATTTCACGGGAATCATCATTGCAATATCGACATTTCTGATTATCGGTTTCTTCCACCCTATCGTGATCAAGGCGGAGTATTACACTGGCACACGGCTATGGTGGGTGTTCCTCCTGGTGGGCGTGCTCTCGATGGGTGTGGCCCTGTTCATTGAGAACGCCGCCGTCTCAGCCATCATCGGCGTGTTCGGAGCATCCTCGCTATGGGGCATCGGCGAATTGTTTTCGCAGAAAAAACGTGTCGAGAAAGGTTGGTTTCCAATGAATCCCAAGCGCAAGGACGACTATCATCCGATTGACAAGGACGAGACGCTATGCCCTGTGCACCACGGCAAGACCATCTATCGCGCCCATGAAGACTGAGCTGATCCTCGTCGGCCGCACGGCTGACCCGCATTTTCAGGCAGGCATCAGCGACTATGCCGGGCGCATCCTTCACTACATGCCGTTCAACATCACCGTCATCCCGGAGCTTAAGAACACGAAGAACCTGAGTGAAGAGCAGCAGAAGACGGCTGAGGGCGAACTGATCCTGAAGCAGGTTCAGCCGTCCGACACGCTGGTGCTGCTCGATGAGCATGGCCGGGAATTCAGAAGCGTGGAGTTTGCCCGCTGGCTCACTCAGAAACAAAACACGGCCCGCCGACTGGTGTTTGCCATCGGAGGGCCGTATGGATTTTCTGAGGCCGTCTACTTGCGTGCCAACGAGAAGATTTCCCTTTCCAAAATGACTTTCTCACATCAGATGGTACGGCTCATCTTTGCCGAGCAGCTCTATCGTGCCTGCACGATTATCCGCGGTGAGCCGTATCACCACGAATAGGTGAGAAGGGAGAAGGGTGAAGGGAGAAGGGAGAAGTTTTATTAGACCTGCGTTTGGACAGCAATACTAATAAAACTTCTCACTTCT
>JAFTGI010000204.1 GCA_017458195.1 Prevotella sp. | reverse complement strand
TCGTTGCTCATCACCGTGGCCACGCAGGCACGCGGCTCGGTCCTCTTCCACCAGAAGATGTTCGAGAGCCGGCTGTTCTTCGTCGACAAGCTCATCGACATGGGTGCACAGATTATCCTCTGCGACCCCCACCGGGCCGTCGTCGAGGGCCACGACCTCAAGCTGCAGCTGCGCGGTGGGCGCATGTCGAGCCCCGACATCCGCGCCGGCATCGCCCTGCTCATCGCGGCCCTCAGCGCCCGCGGCACCAGCCGCATCGACAACATCGAGCAGATTGACCGCGGCTACGAGAACATTGAGCACCGCCTGAACGCTCTCGGCGCACACATCACCCGAATGACTTAACACACCATGATACGCGACGACGAAGTCTACAAGATTGGCCGTCTGGGGAAGCCCCACGGCGTGAAGGGCGAAATCTCGATGCAGGTCGACGACGACGTGTTCGACCGCGTGGAGGCCGACTTCCTTATCCTCAAGGTCGACGGCATCCTCGTGCCCTTCTACATGGAGGAATACCGCTTCCGCTCTGATACCACTGCCCTCATCAAGTTCGAGGACGTGGACACCGTGGAGCAAGCCCGTGAGCTGACCAACACCGAGGTGTTCTTCCTCCGCAGCATGGCCGATGACGATGCTGAAGGCGACTACACCTGGGCCTACCTCGTGGGCTTCACCATCGTAGAAGCCACCACCGGCACCACCGTCGGCACCATCGCCGCCGTCGACGACAGCACCAGCAACATTCTCTTTGAACTCAGCGACGGCCGTCTCATCCCCGCCGCCGAGGAGCTGATTGCAGACATAGACAATGAAAAGAAACAGATACGAATGACTCTCCCTGAAGGACTCTTAGACCTCTGACCATCGCCCCTCTAATGTCTAAGACCTGAAGTCAAAACAACTAAAGTCAACATGCCAAAACGACAAATAGCCATCCTCGGCTCCACGGGGAGCATCGGCACGCAGGCCCTGCAGGTCATCGAGGAGCACAGCGACCTCTTCGAGGTCTATTGCCTCACCGCTAACACCCGCACGCAGCTGCTGGCCGAACAGGCCCACAAGTTCAAGCCCGCCGCCGTGGTCATTGCCGACGAGCGCCGCTACGACGAGCTGAAAGGCCTGATGGCCGACCTGCCCGACGTGAAGGTCTATGCCGGAGCGCGTGCCCTCGACGAGATTGTGGAGGCCGGCCCCATCGACATGGTGCTCACCGCCATGGTGGGCTTCGCCGGACTCAGCCCCACCATCCATGCCATCAAGACCCGCAAGGCCATCGCCCTGGCCAACAAGGAGACGCTCGTGGTGGCCGGCGAGCTCATCCTGCAGCTCGCCCAGCAGTACCATGTTCCCATCCTGCCCGTCGACAGCGAGCACTCTGCCATCTTCCAGAGCCTCGTCGGCGAGGACCAGAACCCCATCGACAAGATTCTGCTCACGGCCAGCGGAGGCCCCTTCCGCCTGATGCCACAAGAGCAGCTGGCCACGGTGACGAAGGCCGACGCCCTGCGCCACCCCACGTGGGACATGGGTGCCAAAATCACTATCGACTCGGCCACGATGATGAACAAAGGCTTCGAGGTCATCGAGGCGAAGTGGCTCTTCGGTGTCAGCGCCGAGCAGATTCAGGTGCTGGTGCACCCGCAGAGCATCGTCCACAGCGCCGTGCAGTTTGCCGACGGTAGCGTGAAGGCCCAGCTCGGCGTGCCCGACATGCGGCTGCCCATCCAGTATGCCCTCTCCTTCCCCCGGCGCCTGCCCCTCAGCGGCGAGCGTCTCGACCTGTTCAAGGCGCAGCACCTGGAGTTCTTCGAGCCCGACCTCGGGAAGTTCCGCTGTCTGGCCCTGGCCTTCGAGGCCATCCACCGAGGCGGCAACATGCCCTGCATCGTCAATGCGGCCAACGAAATCGTCAACCGTGCCTTCCTCGAGGACCACTGCTCGTTCCCCCAGATGGCCGACGTTATTGCCCAGACCATGCAGCGCGCCACCTTCTCGGCCACGCCCGACTACGACGTCTACGTGCAGACCGACCATGAAGCCCGCCGCATCGCCGGAGAGCTATTGCATAGCGAAACAGCGTTATAACGAGATAACATCATAGCGAAACAGCGTTATAACGAAATAACGTCATAACGTCATAACGAGATAACGAAAAAAAAGAATAATTAATCAACAATGGAAGTATTTCTGATAAGACTGCTGCAGTTCCTGCTGGCCATCTCGCTGCTGGTGCTGCTCCACGAGCTTGGCCACTTCACCTTCGCCAAAATCTTCAAGGTGCGCGTCACCAAGTTCTATCTCTTCTTCAACCCGAAGTTCCACATCCTCAGCACCTACGACACGTGGGTGCGCCGCCTGTTCAAGATGAAGCCCGAAGTGGTGCCCACCAAGGAAGTGACGGTGGAGCAGAAGGAGGGCGAGGAACCCAAGAAGGAGACCGTGAAAGAATATGTCGGCACGGAGTATGGCCTCGGCTGGCTGCCGCTGGGCGGCTACTGCGCCATCGACGGCATGATCGACGAGACCAACCAGAAGCTCTCGGAGGAGACGCATCCCTGGGAGTTCCGCACGAAGCCCACGTGGCAGCGCCTGCTCATCATGATTGGCGGCGTGCTGGTGAACTTCCTGCTGGCCCTGTTCATCTACTCGATGATTCTCTTCCACTGGGGCGAGACCTACATCCCCGTGGAGAAGATGACCGACGGCATGAAGTTCAACGCCGAGGCGAAGGCGCTGGGCTTCGAGGACCACGACATCCTCGTCAGCACCGACCGCGGCCCGCTGAAGAAGTTCGACGACGACCTCTTCCGCCAGGTGTCGAAGGCCCGCCAGGTGAACGTCATCCGCCAGGGACAGCCCTTCACCATCAACATCCCCGAGTCGGCCGACCTGAACCTGCTCAACATGTTCAAGGCCACGCCCATGTTCATGCGCCCCTTCCTGCCTGCCGTCGTCGACAGCGTGATGCCCGGCACCCCGGCGGCCGAGATTGGCCTGCAGCCTGGCGACTCCATCCTGGCCATCAACGGCAAGACCGTAGACTCGCACAACGAGTTTACCTACGAGATTGAGCGCCTCAGCGACGTGCTCGCCACGGCGAAGACCGCTGCCGACAGCCTGAAGGTGCGCAGCATCGACCTTGTCATCTGGCGAGCCGAACAAGCTGCACTGGCCACCGACAGCGTGCCCTACGTGGGTGACACCCTGCAGGCCGTCCTCACGCCTGAGCTGCAGCTGGGCTTCGTCACCATGTCGAAGTACGAGCCCACCACGTTCCGCTACGGCTTCCTCGAAAGCATCCCCGCCGGCATCAGCTACGGATGGCACAAGCTCTCGGGCTACGTCAGCGACATGAAGTATGTCTTCACCAGCGAGGGCGCCAAGTCGCTCGGCGGCTTCGGGGCCATCGGCAGCCTCTTCCCCGAGGTGTGGGACTGGCACCGCTTCTGGGAGATGACGGCCTTCCTGAGCATCATTCTTGCCTTCATGAACATCCTGCCCATCCCGGCCCTCGACGGCGGCCACGTGCTCTTCCTTCTCTACGAGATGATTACGCGCCGCAAGCCCTCTGACCAGTTCATGATTCGCGCTGAATATGTGGGCTTCGGCATCCTCATCCTGCTTATGGTGGTGGCCAACCTCAACGACATCCTCCGCTGGCTGGGCTACATGTAAAGCTCAGCCCCGGCCACTCCCAGCCTCTCCCAAGGGAGGGGAGAGTAAGAAATGAGGGATGAGGGATGAGAAATGAGAAATGGAAAATGAGAAATGGATAGACCCGAGCCTACGGGCGAAGAACCTGCGAGACAAGTCTATCCATTTCTCAT
>JAFTGI010000203.1 GCA_017458195.1 Prevotella sp. | reverse complement strand
GTGGTCGTGGGCCCCATCACGCTCGACCACGAGGCCACCTGGTACGGCAGCGATGACCAAGGGACGGACTTCCGCGCCGGACAGATGGTGGTGGATGCCTGCAAGAAGGTGGACGACGAGATCGACTTCACCGACTATGACTACGACAACGACGGCTACGTGGACAACATCTACCTTTTCTACGCCGGCATCGGACAGGCCACCCATCCCAACGCCGTGGACTACATCTGGCCCCATTCGGCCGACCTCGACAGCGACTGGAACATCACCATCGAGCACGACGGCAAGAAGATTCGCCACTATGCCACGAGCAACGAGCTGCGCTACACCAACGACGGCTCGCTCATCCCGCTCGGCATCGGTGTCTTCGTGCATGAGTTCGGCCACGTCCTCGGACTGATGGATCACTACGACGTCAGCTACAGTCCCGTCAATTATAATATCGGGATTTGGGACACGATGGCCGGCGGCTCTTACAACGACAACATGAACCGCCCGCCGCTGTTCTCGGCCTTCGAGCGCGGCGAGCTGGGCTGGCTCGACTACACCGAACTGACCATCGGGGCCGACAGCGTCAACGTGCTGCAGCCTCTCACCTCTCACTTCTCACTTCTCACTTCTCCGAAGGCCTATCGCTGGAGCGTGCCCGGCACCAACGGTCGTGAGTTCTTCGTCCTGGAGAACCGCCAGCAGGTGGGCTTCGACGCCTCGCTGCCCGGCCACGGCCTGGTGGTGTGGCACATCGACATCGACACGCTGGCCTGGCAGCGCAACATTCTCAACGTCACCTACGGACATCCCCGCGTGGGCATCGTCTGCGCCGACCGCGCCGAGAGCGATGCCACCCGCGCCGGCGACCCCTTCCCCGGTACGTCGGGCGTCACTCAGTTTGACTTCGAGGCCTGGGAAGCCGGCCACATGTTCAGCTTCGACGATGTGGTGGAGCATGAGGACGGCCTGGTGGAGTTCCTGCTCGCCGGGACGGCCTATAAGATGCCGCAGCCTGAGGAAATCACATTCGTCGACGTGCAGGACAGCTCGTTCCAGTTTACGTGGGCCGAGGTGCAGGGCGCGCAGTATTATCTGGTCAGCGTGAAGCATGGCAACGACTATCTCGACGGCTATCAGGAACAGTGGTTCGACGAGCCGACGGCCATCACCATCAGCGGCGTGCCCGAGCGTGAGACGTTCACCGTCAGCGTGCAGGCCGTGCGTGGCAACTACTTCTCCGAGTGGACCACGCAGACCATCACCACCGCGGAGACGCCCTTCAGCCGCCGCCGTCCGGCTAACCCCACCGCCACCGACGCCACCGCCGACGGCTTCACCGCCCGCTGGGACGCCGTCGAGGGCGCCGACGACTATCTGGTCACCCTCTTTGAGAACAGCTTCGGCAATGCCTTGCACACCATGGGCTACGACTTCACCGACAAGGCCGACGGACTGCCCGCACTCTGGGCTACGTCGAGCTCGACCTACTATAGCGTCAACGGCTACTACGGTGCGGCCAGTCCGTCGCTGCGGTTCTCAAGAAACGACGATTTCATCGAGATTGCCTGGCCCGAGGCCCTCATCCGGCAGCTGCAGTTCTGGGTGCGCAGCAGCTCGTCGACAGGTAGGCTGCACGTGGAGCAATGGCAGGATGGCGACTGGCAGACGAAGCAGAGCCTCGACCTGAGCAACGAGGCCACGACGGTGAAGGTCAGCCTCGACGGTGCCGAGCGCGTCCGCCTGCGCTATGAGCGGGCCTCCGGCTACGTGGCCATCGACGACATCGTGGCCCAGTGCACCACCATGGAGCGCCAGCCCGTCAGCGGCCAGCAGGAGATCAGTACCGGCGGCCAACTCTACCATACCTTCACGGGACTTGAGAGCAAGCAGTACAGCTTCCGCGTCTGTGCCGTGAAGCAGGGCGAGCGCTCCGCCTGGAGCGACGAGTGCCAGGTGGGCGTGGAGCATGTCGACACCATTAATTTGGGTTATTGCAACGGCGAGGTGGCCACGCAGACCGACCTGCAGATGAACGGCACCGGCTGGGCCCACGTGGCTATGCGGCTGCCCGCACAGACCCTGGCCGCCTACGAGGGCAACCAGATTGAGGCCGTGCGCGTCTATCTGCTCTCGCGTGCCAACATCGACTCGCTGCGCGTCTGGGTGCGCCAGGACCTCGACGGCGACAACCTCGCCGAGGGCCTCATCACCTCGAAGTCGGCCCAGGCCGTCGTCAAGGGCTGGAACGAGGTCAAGCTGGACAAGGCGTTAGCCCTCACTTCTGACCTCTCACCTCTCACTTCTCACTTGTTCATCGGCTTCAGCTATCGCCAGCGCGCCAATGTCAAGGCCGTCTCCATCGTGGGCGACCCGCTCTATGACACCTTCTACATGCGCTATGGTCAGGCCGGCTGGCAGGACATCAGCCAGCTGGGCGCCGTGTCGATGGAGGCCGTCATCGTGGGCAGCAGCATCCTGCAGCACGACCTCGGACTGACGGCAGCCTCGATGAGCCCCGACCTGGCCTACGGGCAGAACGCCCTGCAGGTGGTGGCCACGGTG
>JAFTGI010000202.1 GCA_017458195.1 Prevotella sp. | reverse complement strand
CGAACTGGCCATCGAGACTGACAGGAAGTGCAGAACGAAGGTGAACACGCACAACTATCTGGGCATTGCCTGCGAAGTGTTCTGCGTGGCCAACGAGCCTACGAAAGCCATTCAATACGGCAGACAGGCCGTAGAGGCGGCCCGTGAGCAGGGCTATGACGAGGGCGTGGTGAACCACCTGTCGCAGCTGAGCTATGCCTACAACCGTGCCGGCGACTATGAACAGGCGCTGGCCATGGCCCGCGAGGCGGTGGAGAATGTCGAGAAGATGCCGGTGGTCGACCGTAACCTGCTGGCCATCAGCTTAGAATACGTCGCCTTCAACCTGCTGGACATGAAGCGGAATGCCGAGGCAGTGCCCATCATCCAGCGAGCCATCGCGCTGCAGCAGGAGGTGGGCAACATGCGCTCAGTCTGCTACGACCATAAGTCGCTGGCCGAGGCCCTGGAACCCGACAACCCCCGCGAGGCCCTGAAGGCGCTGCGCCGCTATTCGCAGATGATGGACTCGCTGCACTATGCCCAGATGCACGAGACGTTAGGCAATGCCAACGCCCAGCTGCACAACGACGAGCTTTCGGCCGCCAATGCCGACAGCCACCGTCGCGGCCGGCTCATCCTGCTGATCTCGCTAGGCATCGGCGCCCTGCTGTTGCTGGTCATCGGCGTGCTGTTATATATAAACAGGTTGCGCGAGCGCACGAATATCATGATGCGCCAGCTGCAGTCGACCCGCGAACAGTTCTTCACGAACATCACCCATGAATTCCGGACGCCGCTGACCGTCATCCAGGGACTAAGCCGACAACTGCAGGATGCCGCACATGCACGGAACGTGGAGACGGTCACGACGGAGGCGGCGATGATTGAGCAGCAGGGCTCAACGCTCCTGACGCTCGTCAATCAGTTGCTCGACATCGCAAAGGTGAAGTCGGCCATCGGCACGGCCAACTGGCGCCACGGCGATGTAGTGCCGCTGTTGACCATGACCACCGAGAGCTTCGGCCCCTTAGCGCGGGAGGGGGGGGTAACACTCTCTTTCGCTCACGAAGAAGCTGCCATCGAGATGGACTATGTAGCCGACTATCTGCAGAAGATTGTCTCCAACCTGACGACTAATGCGCTGAAACATACGACCGAGGGTGGCCGCGTCAGGCTGTCGGCTGCCACCGCCGGCGGCATGCTCGTGCTCGAAGTGAAGAATACGGGACGTGCCATTCCCGCTGACGTGCTGCCCCACATCTTCGAACCCTTCTATCAGGCCTCCAGCGGCGAGAAAAACTATGGTACGGGCATCGGCCTGTCGCTCACCGAACAGCTGGTGCTGGCCATGAAAGGCGAGATCAGCGTGAACAGCAGCGATGCCGACGGTACGTGCTTCTGCGTCAGGCTGCCTCTCGGACAGAAGGACATTACGGCAGAGCCGGCGACCGGCGCGACGGATGTCAGCCCTGTGCCACAACACCCGGAGGGTGAGTGTCCGCTCGAGGAATCGCTCATCGACGATTCCAGTGCACCGCGTGTGCTCGTCGTGGAAGACAACGAGGCCGTGGCCTACTATGTCGGTGAGGTGCTGCGCAAGGACGGCTACAGTGTCATGTTCGCTGCCGACGGCGGTGAGGGTCTGGCTAAGGCCCGCGAACAGGTGCCCGACGTGGTAGTGACCGACCTGATGATGCCCCACACCGACGGTCTGGAACTGTGCCGACAGTTGCGTAACGACGTGGTGACGAGCCACGTCTCGATCATCGTCATCACCGCCTTGGCGGACGACGCCGACCGGTTGAGAGGTCTTGAGGCTGGTGCTGATGCCTACCTGGCAAAACCCTTCAACGAAGAGGAACTGCGTGTGAGGGTGAAGAAACTGCTGGAGCAGCGCCGCATGCTGCGCGAGAAGTTTGCTCTGCAGATGACATCCGACAAAGCACCGGAAGGGCCATCCGCGGCCGAGCGGGAGGCCTCGCTGCCCACGTCGCTTGACCAGCAATTTCTGGAAAAGGTGGATGCCCTCATCGCAGAACTGCTGCCTGAGGGCAAGGCGACTATTGATATGATTGTGGAACGGCTCTATCTCCATCCGCGGACGCTGCACCGCAAGATGGTGGCTCTGACAGGCATGTCGCCAACACAGTATATTATGCAGCGTCGTTTGGAGCAGGCCTGCAGGTTGCTCATCAACAATCCTCGTATCACGGTGGCTGAGGTGGGCGAGCGTTGCGGCTTCTCCGACACGTCGCACTTCATCAACACCTTCCGACGGGTCTACAAGACCACACCCTTCCAGTATGCCAAGAGCCATCGGGCGGGCGAAGGGTGATTTCTTTGGCTGTTGGCTATTAGCGATTTGCTATTAGCCAACAGTTTTTTTTATGGCGTCAGAACATCACTTTGGCGGTGCTTCCGTCAGACCGGCGCACCACATAGACATGACCGCTGACAGGCGTTAGGATTTGCTGACCACCGAGGGTGAAGAATGATTCGGCGGCAGTGCGTCCGACGGCGGGCATGTCGGCAATGCCGTTGCCGCCGTTGTTGATGTTGATGGTGTAGGTGTTGCTGCTCAGCAGGTCGGCCGCATAGACGGTGAGGAGCACCTGATGCCCCTCGGCGGTCGGCTGTTCCGACTTTACGACAAAGGCGTCGCGGCTGTCGGCAACGGGCTGAAGGTCGACGTCGGCATCGAGCTCATAGCTGAACTTGTCGGGCGCGAAGCCATCGACGTTGAGCGAGGCCAGGCGGGCGTTGTAGATGAGCGTCAGGTCGTCGACGAGCACCTCATCGTTGCTGCTGCCTTGTCCGGCGTCGGCATTGGTTGAGATGGTGACGAGGATGGCCTTTGGCTGCACACTTTCGCTGACATAGTTGAACGGCATAGAGATGCGCCTCCAGTCGTCGCCGGTGATGGCAATCTCGTGGTTGGCAGCCTTGGCCACGACGTTCGTATATTCTTTATCTTCCGGATCCTGATAATAGGTGCCGTCGGTGATGACGGCGCTGACGGTGGCATAGGGGTGCGACGCATTGGTCGTGCCCTGGTTGAACTTGACCCAGAAGGCCAGCGAGTCGGGGTGGCTCGTGAGGCTTACGTAGAAGGGGTCGCCGTTGCCGTCGACGTCGGTGGCCGACATGTCGAGGTAGGCATTATTGTTAGGGTCGTTGGCCACCATGGCGCCGGCGTTCATGCGGCCGGTGGTCATCGTGCCGTTAGCCACGATGCCAAAGATTGACGTAGCGAAGATGCGGGCACAGACCGACCCGTCGCGCCCCTTGTCGGACTTCTCGATATGATGGCCGGCCAGGGCAGCCAGCAGGCCGCTGGCACTCTCGAACGAATGCCAGGCGTTGGGCTCGACATAGCTGCCTGTCGACGTGTGCCAGGCTTCGAAGTCGCCGTTGGGGATATGGTATCCCTTGCCGCTCAGCATGGCCTCGCCGAAGCGCACCTCAACCATCTGCTGGAGCATGTCCATCAGGTCGAGGGTGATGAGGGCGCGGAGCTGGTCGTCCTCGACAATGGCCACGACGTTGACGGGCAGTTCACCCAGCATGGGGCCCATCCAGAAGAGCACGCCCTCGGCGTCGCCCTCGGTGACGACGATGTTCTGCGCGGCATGCAAGACGATGGCCTCGCCCTTCCTCTGGGGCACGATGCCCGTCAGTTCGACGTTGCCCACGGGCATGGGCTCGTCGCCGTTCATCAGGATGAAGTTGCGTAGGTTGAGGTCGTAGAGCCCGTCGTGCTCGGTCACCGAGATGGTGGCCTGCTGCTCCGACCCTTCGCCGTTGACCATTACCAGGAGATGGTCGGTGTAGTCGGTTGCCATGACGTTGAGCGTGGCTATGGCAGTCAGTAAGAATGTGGAAAGTCTTTTCATAATCATGTTGTATTTAGTTTATTTTGTAAGTCAATGATATTGTGCCGTAGATGGGGTAGAGGGTCTGCTCAACCGTCTTGAAGGCACTGTGCATGATGCCCGTCAGGCCCCACGTGAGGTCGGCGCTGACGCCCCAGCGCGAGGCTGAGAGCCAGTCTGCACCCAAGCCGACGCCAGCCTGCAACCGGCGCATGTTGTCGCTGAAGTCGTAGGTGGCGCGCTCGTCGGCCGTATGTCCCATCTCGATCTTCTGTCCCGTGGGGTCGTCCTTGCGCAGATAGCCGTCGCTGACGTTGCCGGAGAACCCTTTGCTCGTGAGCACCGACAGGTAGGGGCCGGCCCGGAGGCGCCATTGAGGGCTCAGGTCGTGTGTGGCCATCAGGGGAACGGTGAACATCCAGGCACGCGTATTCTGCTCGACGCGGCCCGTGTAGACGCCCTCCAACTGCTCGCCACCCTTCACCATGGCCATGTGATAGCCCTTGGTGGTGACGGCGACGCTCATGCCCTTGTTGCCGAAGTGGAGTCCGGTCTGCAGGCCCCAGGCGTCGCCCAGCGGCAGTCGGGCGTCGAGCCCCATGAGCACGTTGGGCGTCAGAGTGAAGCTGTTGAGCTCGCGGATGGAAGCGGGAATGCCCAACGGAGCAGCGGCACCGAGGCTATAGCCCAGGCGAGCCGTGAAGGTCAGGTCGCCGGACGGGTTGGCTGCCTTGGCATTGATGCCGGGCACGAGGAGTAATAGCGTGGCTATGCTTATGAACTTATTCATCATGGGTGCAAATAATCCTTACTTTGTCAATGTAGAGCGTTGAGCCGATGGCACCCTCGAAGGTGTCGCCATGGGTGCTGGCGGCGAAGACCAGCGCCAGGCTGTAGCCGCGGTTCTCCAAAATCTGTTCGTCAACAACGCCTGTGGGCTCGAACGGAATCTCGAAGTAGGTCCATTCAGAAGTGGTCTTCACCTCGTCGATGCGGGCCTTGCGCACGATGAGCTCGCTCGTGAGCACGTTGTCGCCATAGAGCACGGTGGGCTGGCCCAGAGCGTCGTGGTTGCGATAGAGCACGGCATAGATATCGGCACTGTCGCGACGGTTTTCAATAATCTGCTGTGCCTTGTTCTTGAACTCAGGGCCCGGCTGGTATTTGTAATAGCCTGTCAGCTTCTGCGGCTCGTGGGTGAAGGGAATACCCATCTCGGTGGCATGGAGCGCATCTTTAAGGGCGAGTTCCGTAATAAACTTACCAAGAAACATGTTTCCCGCGGCGATGGGGCGCCCCGTGGCACGGCCGAGGGGACCGGTGTCGAGGGTCATGAGTTTCAGGCACTTGCCCTCGAGTCCGTTGTCGTCGGGCACTGTGGGATATTCCTCAGCCGACTTGCTCTGATTGGCGATGAGGAAACCGCCGTTGCCTGATGCCCAGATGTCCTGGGGAGCATCGTCGGAACCTTCGTACCAGACGTAGAACTTGCTGTAGTTATCATCAAGGCGGAAGTGCTCGAAGTCGTAGCTGACCGTGTCGGTAACGGTGACGGTCGTCGGCAGGAATGCGACCTGATACTGGCGCGTCCACTGGCGGTCCTGCGAGGTGACGGTATAGCTGACAGACCCCTGGCTGAAGTCGTGGACGGAGCCGCTGGCGGGCTGAATGGTTGCGCCCTCGGTAATCTTGAACCGCGGGGCCAGCTGTGTCAGGTCGGCCGTGCGTCGCACGGTGAATTGTATCGAAGTCTGGTCAGAATAGACATGTACCATGGAGTCGCTGGCCTGGAAAAACACTCGACCTGTACGGTTGAAAACTAATCGTTGAAGTAATATTGCCCCGCATCCTACGTTATTACTGTAAATCATAACAAGTTAATATCGTGGGAAAGTCAAAATTAGAATTCTATGCCAAGATAACGACCTCTGATGGTCGGG
>JAFTGI010000201.1 GCA_017458195.1 Prevotella sp. | reverse complement strand
TGAAGGTCACGCGGACGCGGCCCTCCGTGATGTCGAGGCGGATGACGGGCGTAATGCTGACGGAGTATTTGTTCAGTGTACCCATATGCTCCACCACGTTAGGGATGGTCGAGGAGATGATAATACAGCCCGCCTCCTTGTCGTTGAGCGTGATGGCATTATGGTCTTTGAAGGTGGCCGTGGCCCAGTAGTTCAGGGTGACGTAGAGTTGCTCCTTCGTCTTGCCTTCGGCCTGTATGACCTGCTGATAGGTCAACGACTCGTTCTTGTCGAGCGTCAGTCCATCGGCCAGGTTCTTGGCGGCGTCGAGCCATTTGTCGCCGTACCTCTCCTTGGCGTACTTCTCCAGGTCGGCCGCCTTCATCACCTGCGCCTGTACTGTCATTGCGCCGCTGATTGTCAGGATGGCGACGAGCACCCAATTTAAATACTTTCTCATTATTCTTAAAATTGATCTTAATTAACCAACTGCTCCACTCCAACCGCTGCGAACAGGACGGCAATGGCGGTGAACATGAAGGCAAGGTAGAGCACCACCAGCAGCAGGGCTACGAGCAATGTCCGCCAGACGGCCCCCCATGCGCTCAGGCTGTAGAGCTGGCGGAAATCGAACGCCAGCAGCGCCAGCACCACCACTTCGGGCAGGGAAAAGGGAAATAGACTGTTCTTGATGAATGTCTGTGTCAGCAGGAGCCACGCAATGGAGACCATCTGCATCTGACAACTGATATAGACCATCGCAAAGAAGGTCTCGACAAAGTTCAGCCCCCTCCTGCGGAATACCAGCCACACCGCCGCCACCAGCATCACGATTTGCAGCAACAGTGCATAGAGCGCGTTGGCTAATAGGAAGTCGCGCACCTTCTGATAGCCCTCTAAGATGGCGTAGTGAGCCACATCATCCCCGTCGCCGACGGTCGTGGCAGCTACCGAGGCTTCCGTATCAATTCCCAACAGCCAGATGATGAGGGCCACGAACACCGTGAGCACGGTTATCATCTGAAAGGGTGGAAAATAGCTGGGGTAGTGGCCGCTCAGATAGTCGCGTATCATATAGCCCGGCCGCCACAGCAGATGGCCCATCGAGCGGAACATGGAGCGGTTGCCCATGCCCCAGATGTCGAGAAAACCTTTGAGCAGGCGCTGCCACGTGAAGCGCTGCCACGAGCCGGGCATGCCGCACATAGGACATAGCCGCCCAACGTACTCATACCCGCAGTGTGGGCAGGTATGAGCCGTCATGTCGGGCGTCTGCACCGCCACAGGCTGATGCTGTAGGCGGTGCAGACGCAGGGTGTAATAGCGTATTGTTCTCCTGAATGTCATCATCTTGGCTTACTCGCCATAGACGCGTGTGGTGTGCTTGATAAAGAGGCCGAGGAAAATGCTCTTGTCGACGTACTCCACCTGCGTCACCTTCTTGATGCCGCCGTTCTCGGCAGCCTTCTTGATGTTGTTCTGCTCACCCTTCGACGACCACAGACCGAGGAAATAGGTGGACTGGGCCTCGCCCACCTTCTGGCCTATCGGGGCTTTCTCGGCGAGGGCGGCGCCGCTGTTGATGGTTGCGCAACTGGTGAACATGGTCACTGCGAGTGCTGCCGTGGCAGCGAGGGTCATAAGATTCTTTTTCATGAGTGTAAGTGTTTTTAAGATTATTATTTATCTGATGACCTTACGGCCATCTTGGATATAGATGCCATGCTGGGGTGTGCTGACGCGGCGGCCCTGTAGGTCGTAGATGGCGGTGCTGTCGACGGCGGAACCGTCGACAGCTGTGGTGCGGATGGCGGTGGCGATGTTCTGCTGGATATAGTCGAGACCGGCCTTGGCGTTGATCTTGCCGTAGCCCCAGCGGATGGGGTCGGCATCGGTGAATTCATCGTTGACGGACGAGCGCTGCAGCACCTCCTTCACCTCGCTGAGCGTCAGGGTGGGGCAGGCCTGCAGCCACAGGGCTACGATGCCGGCCACCACGGGGCAGGCCATCGACGTGCCGCTCTCGGAGCTGTAGGGGAAGTCCTCCCACGTCATCGACTCGTCGATGTCTGAGTAGCACTCATAGTGGTTCCACGACGAGACGATGTTCTCGCCCGGAGCGCAGGTGGTGGGCTGCTGCACACCGTTGGCATACAGTCCGTAGCTTGAGAAATCGCTGATGTCACCAATCTCGTTGCCGTAACCCCCATATTCTTCATCGCTGAAGTCTAACACACTGCCGTCGTATGAGCGCCAGATGTTGCTCGTGCAGTACGATCCCACGCTGATGACGTCGGGTGTGGAGGTCCAGTCGCCTCCGCTCATGTCGGAGTCGGCCTGGTCGTAGCCGTCCTCGGCATCGCCCTCAAAGCCAGTGTCCGACATCTCCCAGAAGTCCATGGTCAGCCCGTTGGAGGCAGTGACGCATACGGTAAGAGGTGAGGGGTAAGAGGTGAGAGTTGAGAGCAGGGTGCCCTCAACCATCGAGGCCACCTCCAGTTTGTCGCCGTTCAGTCCACCGGCCACGCCGATATAGCCCTCAAAGTATCGGGCCAAGTCTTCGTCGTCATCGCTGGTCAGCTCAATGAGCTGGGGCTCGTCGGTAGCCGTGATGGTGAGCGGCTGCGACTGCCAGTGCACCACCTCAGTCACCGGGTCATAGAGCATGAAGCGCACGCTGGCACTCTGCCCCTCGGCAGCATCTTCGCGCGAAATGCCGTAGAAGCCCGACTGCACTTCTTCCTCGCTGTCCTCATCGTCAAACGAGAAGCCCATCTCCGTGGGCAGCATCACGCGCATTGTGGGTGATTCGTCGGTAAAAGCGTGTGCCACGTGGAGCGTCATGTCGCCCTCGTTGCCGGCCGAGAGGACGGGAATGGCCCATTGCGACAGCGCCGTGATGGCCTCGGGCACCGTGCCCGTGCCGTTGTGCGGCCCCTCATGGCTGTTCAAACTGGCACTGAGCACCACGGGGGAGTCGATGGTGCGGGCATAGGCAGCGACGAACGACAGGCAGAGTTCCAGAACATCTTCCATGTCCGGTTCTTCGCCTTCATCGGCCATCTGCTGCATATAGCCCAGCGGAATGAGCACGATGTCGGCATCGGGGGCCATACCGCCGAACCCCTGTGGCGAGCGCGAACCGGCGGCAATGCCGGCGGTGTGGGTGCCGTGTGCCTCCATCTCCATGTCGGTGGTCATGGCAGCAATCTGCTCGGGAGTGGTGTATAGCGAGCCGGGAAAGTCCACCTCGCCGATGCCGGGATAGTCGAAACTGAACGTAGGACCGTCATCGTCGTTTGGCACATAGACTGCCTTAATGCGCGAGCGGCCCTGCTCGTCTTTGAAAGCGCGGTGCTGGAAGTCGAAGCCTATGTCAATGACACAGACGGTCACGCCCTTGCCCGTCAGCGACGCCACGGCATCGGGATCCGTGCCGTCAATCAGCGACACGCCGACGGCCGGGCGCGTCACGTCGGTCTTCAGCCGTGGGCGATGGGGCACGTCGATGCGCAGCACACCGCGAATACGGCTCATGCTCTCCACGCTGTCCATGGGCAGCGTGACAATAAGCTGGTTGCCCAGCACACCCTCCACACGGGCTTTCCGGCTGCGAATCTCGGTCAGCGTGGCTGCCTCATCGTCGGCAGCAATCTTCACTACGAGCCGGATGGTCGGCGGCTCCACGGCCAGCCCTTTCTCACTGGCACGGGCGGCAGCGCGCCCAGCCTTCTTCTGCAGGTTCATCACTTTCAGCTGTGCCTGTGGCGTCAGCTTGGCTTGTGCCATCGCCATCATGCAGACGGCGAGCATCAGGATAAGAGTCGTAATCTTTTTCATTTATTTGATATAGCTAAGTTGATGCAATCCCTGTGGTTGGCTTGAATAGAGATTGTAAAATTCGTAAAAAACCATCAAATATGCAAAAAGAAAGGTGTGCCAATTTGGCTTTTGTACCAAATTGACACACCTAAAACGGCACTTTAGCACCCGAAAAGCGGTACTTCTTGCATAGAAAAGCGGTACTTTACCACCCGAAAAGCGGTACTTCTTGCATAGAAAAGCGGTACTTTACCACCCGAAAAGCGGTACTTTTCCCCCTGAGCTATTTCAGACCCTCGCGGTATTCGGTGGGCGTCATGCCATATTGTTCGACGAACAGGCGGCGCAGGTTGCGCGGCATGAGTCCCACCTCGTCGGCGATGGCATTGACGGTCTTGGCGGGCTCGTCCTTCAGCAGGCGGCAGGCTTCGGTGAGCCGGATGCTGTTGATGTAGGCCGGGAACGACAGCCCGTTGGCATGGTCGGTGAGCATTTGGTTGAGCACCTCGCGACGAATGTTGAAACGCTCGCAGATGTCCTTTCGCTGGAAATTGGTGTCGGCATAGAGGCGCTCGGTGCGGATGGCGGTGTCGATGGCTTGGAAGGCCTGGTCGGTCTGGGGGACCGCCTTCTGGGGCTGTCGCTTCTGTTCTTCGATGAGCTTGACCAGCGCGTGGCTCTTCTGTTGGATTCTGCGCTTCTGGGAATAGGTATAGACGGCAAAGAGAGACAGAAGCAACAGGCCGGCGACGGCGGTGATGGCGATGATCAGCATGATATGGCTGCGGTGCTCGGCCTGCGTGCGGAGCAGCTGATGCTCCAGGGCGCGGTAGCGGGCAATGTGCTCGCGGGCGGTGGCCTCGCGCACGGTGTGCTCAATCTCGTAGAACGTTTCCTTCATGTTGTCGCGGTCACCTAAGGCGGTGTAGGCTGCAGTGAGGAAACCTTGGGCCTGCGAGCGGTAGAAGTGGATGTAGTCGGCCCGCCCGGTGGAGTCGACGGGCTCGCGGAAATTGCCGTCGTGATAGTCCTGCGGGTGCTGCTCATAGTCGTCCAAGCGCTCAAGGATGTGGTGCAGCAGGGGCAGCATCTCAGCGTAGCGCCCCTCCGAGTCGAGCACGCCTATCTCACGCTTCGTGGCGATAATAAGGGCATCCAGCTCGTTGAACTTGAAGACGGGGCTGGCGTTCAGGGTGTTGATGACGCGGTCGAGCATGGCCAGCCCCTGCGCCTGCTGACCCATGTAGTAGAGCGAGGCACCAATCTCGGCCTCGGTGCGCAGGGCCTTGTTACGGGCGCCCTGGCGGTGCAGCACGTCCACCAGCTCCTGCGACCGCCGTAGCCATCCGGCCGTGTCTTCCTGCAAGCGCGACACGTTGACCAGTATCTCCAGCACGTTCTTGTAGATGGCGGTGTCGGCCTGCTGCACGTCGCGGCTGAGCAGCCGCTCACAGATGGCCTGCGCGGAGTCGTAGCGCCGGAAGTCGAACTTCATCGTCTGGCTGAAGATCTTGGCACGATAGACGTCAGCCCACGCCTCGCTGAGATTCCCCACGGCGACGGCAGAGTCGATGATCAGCAGTGCGCGCTCCGGCAGGTAGTCGTACACCGCCATCGCCTTCGCGTCGGTGTAGAGCGTATCACCGGACAGGGACTTCCGACTGCGCTCCTGCGAGGTCGTGACGCCCCTGCCCGTGCAGCCCATCAGGATGGCCAGAACGGAAAATAGCAGTAGCCTTCTCACCTTTCTCTATTCGTCCTCCTGAAACAGCGGATCCTCAGGCATCACCATGACGGGAGCCGTCTGATAGGCCTGCATCACCTTCTCAGGAACATATTCGTTGGGCACGACCAGGCGGAACATGTATTCGCGCAACCAGCGGTCGGTCATGATCAGGCAGCCCTGCTGGCCCCATGAGGCGCCCCAGGAGTTCTCCACCTTCCACTTCGTGGCCCGTCCATTGGCGTCGAGGTCGACGGCCGTCAGCGTCATGGCGTGCGTCGAGCCGCTGTCGAAGGTCGAAATGCGCTCGGCCTTCGTCATCGGGAACGTCGTACCGAACAGTGAGCCGTAGTCGAAGTTCTCCGTGTCGGCATAGCCGCGCTTGCGGTCGAGCATCTTGCCCACGTCGTAGCTCGAGTAGAGCTTGCGGCCGTCCTTCAGGGCGGCGATGGCCATCTGCTCGATGTCGTCCATCGGCAGGTTGACGTACTTCCAGTTATGACCGTCGTAGGTGTGACGGTCCAGCTCCACCTCGTAGGTCTTGTAGTAGTCGCGGCGCGGGTCGTTCATCACCATGACGAACGTGCCGTTGAGCGGTCCGCCGACCACCTCCTGGTAGAACTCCTGCGGGGTCCACTCGCGGGCCTCGCCTGCGGCCTTGCCCTTCTCGTTCTTGAAGGCGTAGGTGAACTTCTGCGGCGGCTCACCGATGGTCAGCTGCAGCATGTGGTAGATCTGGCTCAGCATGCGCGTCTTGGCCTTCTCTAATGAAGTGCCCTTCTTGCCCTTGCTGACCATCTCGCGCAGCTGCAAACCGTATTCGCGCAGCTTCGACGAGACGAGCTGGCGGGCCTTCGAGGTGTTGTCGGTCGAGAACGACTCGGGCATCACCTCGCGCGGCACGAGGCCGTACTTCTCGGCCAGGTCGGCCACGCCGCAGAACGTGCCGCCGTCGCCGATGGGCGAGTGGAAGAAGAACTGCACGCGCTGGTCGTCCAGCGGTTTCTGGGCGTTGTCGATGCAGCCCTGCAGCATCAGGTTAGCCTTCTCCAGCTGGTCCCAGAAGAACAGGTAGGCCTGTGAGAACTCCACCACCAGCGAGTCGGTGCGACGGTTGAAGTCGGAGCGCAGCACGTTCATGCCCGAGAACATCCAGCAGCGTCCTGACGACTGCTGGTCAGTGATCGACTGCTTCTTTGTCTCGATGCTGAAGTGGGTGTCGATGGCGCCGGCGTTCTGGCGGTTCTGTGCCAGGTTGTCGATGGCGTTGGCCCCGATGGCGTTCACCAGTGCGCGGTCGGCTGCCTCCAGCCGTTGCTCCTTCTGGATGTCGCCGAGCATCTTCTTTGTGATGCCGCCGCCGTCCTTCTGGGCTGTAGCTGCCACTGCACAGCACAGCAGCAATGCCGTAACTCGATATTTCATTTGTTTTTATTATTTACCTTTTTACTTTTTTACTTTTTTACCTTTTTACTTTTTTACCCTTTTACTTTTTATAATATTTCAGTGCCTCGGCCATCCAGCCCTGGATGTTCTTGATGCGGTCGGCATCCGAGGGGTGGTCGCTGAACAGACCGCCGGAGCCGCTCGACTGCGCAGCCATGCGCTGCCAGAACGTCGTGGCCACCTGCGGGTTATAGCCAGCCATGGCGGCGAAGATCAGACCCATGTGGTCGGCCTCGCTCTCCTGCTTGCGCGAAAAGCCGCTCGTCCACAGTTCCGAGCCCAGCTGCGTGCCCAGGGCAATCAGCTGCTGGGCACCCTCGCCCATGCCGGCACCCTGCAGCACGGCGCCCAGGATCTGCGTGCCATACTGCTTCTTGTACTCATTGCTCAGTCGCTCAGCCGAGTGCTTAGCCACGGCATGGGCAATCTCATGACCCAGTACGATGGCCAGCGAGGCCTCGTCCTGAGTGACGGGCAGCAAGCCCTCATACACCACGATCTTGCCGCCGGGCATGCACCAGGCGTTCACTTCATTGCTCTGCACCAGGTTGAACTCCCAGGCGTAGTTCTGCGTCTCGGCAGCCAGTCCGTTGGCATTGAGGTAGCTCACCACGGCCTGCGCCAGCTTCTGGCCCACGCGCTTCACCATGGCCGAGTTGGTTGCGTTGGTCGAAGCCTTGGCCGACTTCATGAACTCCTGATACTGTTGGTTCGACAGGCTGAGCACGTCGCCGTCGCTCACCAGCAGTGTCTGTTTGCGGCCCGTGATGGGCACTGTCGATGTGGTGCCGCAGCTCGTCATCAGCAGAGCGGCCACCATCGTCATAAGGAACAATCTAAACTTCTTCATACGTTTTTTTTGTTATGATGGTTGATATTAGTTTTTCTTGCCTTATATGCACTTTGATGTGGCAAAGATAGCACATATTTGCTAAATGACCAAATCTTTTCAACTTTTTTTGAGGTTTTGGCGTTCGCCCCTCTCTGTCATCATCGTGGAGAATAAAAAGAATTATTGTGTGAAATCCTTGGCTGTTTCGGCGAAAAGTCGTATCTTTGCAGTCGGGAGAACCAATCCATCGCTCAACCATGCTACAGGAAAGATATATCAACCCATACACCGACTTCGGCTTCAAGAAGCTGTTCGGCACCGAGATGAACAAAGATTTGCTCATCAGTTTTCTGAATTCACTGTTCAGCGGCCAGGAGGTGATCCGCGACGTTCAGTATCTCAACAGCGAGCATTTCGGCGACGGCTACCTGAACAGGAAGGCCATCTTCGACGTCTACTGCGAGAACGAGAAGGGCGAGAAGTTCATCGTGGAAATGCAAAAGGCGGAGCAGGACTATTTCAAGGACCGCTCCATCTTCTACGCTACGTTCCCTATACGGGAGCAGGCGCCTCGCGGTGAATGGAACTTCCAACTGAAGAGCATCTACACGGTCGGTATCCTGAATTTTGTTTTCCCCGACGATGAGTATAGCGACGAGTGTTTCCATCACGAGGTGAAGCTGATGGACACCGAGGACAAGCATGTCTTTTATGACAAGCTGACGTTTGTCTATCTTGAG
>JAFTGI010000021.1 GCA_017458195.1 Prevotella sp. | reverse complement strand
CAATGACTCCTGAGGTGGTGATTGCCAAACGGAATAGTTAAAACTTAGTTAAACAAGAAAAATCTCAAAGACAGGATGCCCTTTGTTTAAAGGACTTCCGAATTAATTGAGTGCTTACACCGCATGTTATACAAGTCATGATGAAAAGATATACAAGAATAGCAAACGCACTGCTCGCGTCGCTCATTGCGGCACTGGGCTTCGGGGCATGCACCAAAATTGTGGACACGCCCGACCTCTACGGTCCGCCGCCTTCCTTCGAACAGCCGGATTCACTCTCGAATGCCGACGAGCCAAACGGATAGCCAATCAAAGGCCGCGTGATAGTCGACTTTCTCGTGAAATTTCAAACTTGATTAAGATTTGACAGAGGATTATTCGTTCTCGTCAGAAGCCGACCATGCTTAAAATCTTTTCGGTGGCTCCGGCTTTCTGCATCACGTAGGAGCCTGCCTGGCGGCTGGCCTCCGTCAGGAGGTCGGGGGCTTGGATGAACTGGTCCATCAGACGGGCGAAGTCTTCGTAGGACGTGATTTCGAAACCGCCGCCGACCTGCTTCAGCTCCTGCACCTCCTGGAATTTGTGGTTCTCGGGCCCGAAGATGACGGGCTTGCCCCAGACGGCCGCCTCCAGCGTGTTGTGGACGCTGACGCCGAAGCCGCCGCCCACGTAGCAGACGTCAGCATAGCGGTAGATGCTTGAAAGCAGGCCGAAGCAGTCGATGATGAGAGAAGCCCCCCCTACGGCCCCCGAGGGGGCTTCTATGGTTTTGAGGGTGGATAGTAGGTCGGCCTGTTGAGTGGGAGTGAGACGGGTGTAGCGTACGACAGTGCGACTGTCCATCTGTTTCTCTATTTGCTGCAAGTGGCTCTCGTAGATGACGTGAGGGGCGATGATGAGCTTCCAGTCGGGATGTTCACGGAAATAGCGGATGAAGATTTCCTCGTCGGGCGGCCACGACGAACCGGCCACGAAGACCATTGCTGAAGCCCCCCCTACGGCCCCCGAGGACAAAGCCCCCCCTACGGCCCCCGAGGGGGCTTCTATAGATAAGGGTGCTCCGTTCAGCAGCAATTCTATTGTGTCCCCCTCGGGGGACGAAAGGGGGGCTTTCAGGGCTTCCCCCTTTATTTTTAGCACGCGGTCGAAGCGGGTGTCGCCCGTGATGGTCACGTTGGTCAGACCGATGGACGCCAGGAGCTCGCGGCTCTTCTCGTTCTGCACGAAGAAGTGGGTGAAGCACTTCAGCACGCGGCCGTACTGGCGGCCGTACCAGCGGAAGAACACCTGACCGTCGCGGAAGATGCTCGAGACGCTGTAGGTCGGCACGCCGCGGTGCTTCAGGATGTGCAGGTAGTTGTACCAGAACTCATACTTGATGAAGAAGGCCATCTCGGGGCGGATGAGCCGCAGGAAGCGCCGTGCATTGCGCCGCGTGTCGAGCGGCAGGTAGCAGATGATGTCGGCGCCGTCGTAGTTCTTGCGCACCTCATAGCCCGAGGGCGAGAAGAAGGTCAGCAGGATCTTCAGCTCAGGACGGCGCCGCCGCAGTTCCTCCATCAGCGGTCGCCCCTGCTCGAACTCGCCGAGCGAGGCGGCGTGGAACCAGACGTAGCGTGCGGCAGGGTCGACCTGCTCGCTCAGCACGCGGAAGGCGTCGCGCTCGCCGCGCCACATCCGTCGCACCTTGTCGTTGAACCGACTGTAGATGGCGACGCCCAGCTGATAGAGATAGATAATCAGGTTGTACATAAACACAAAGCAAAAGCCCCCCCCTTCAGCCCCCGAGGGGGCTACTATAGTTTTATCCAATGAGATGTTCTTGTATTTCATTCAGTACCTTTTCTATTCCAAGAAATAATTCTTCGTTTGTGAATCTCAGGACTTTGTAGCCTTTACTTTCCAACCATTCCGTACGACTTTCGTCACTTCTCTGTTGTTGTGGCAATTGATGGTAGCCACCATCAAGTTCCACTATAAGTTTACTCGAGAGACACACAAAGTCGGCTATATAATCACCTATGATATGCTGACGCTTAAATGTTACACCCAATCTTTTTGAATTAAGATAGTTCCAAAGCAGTGATTCAGCCTCTGTGGGGTGATTCCTATTATAATGTGCATGCTCCTTAAGAATCGGATATAGCGTGGGGTCGGCCGTTTGGAATTCGTATCCCATAGCTACATGTCTGCAGTAGCCCCCTCGGGGGCCGAATGGGGGGCTTCCAGCACTTCTATAGCTTTTCGTGTGCGCCGGATGGTCTCCTCCTTGCCGAGGAAGGCCGAGATGTCGAACATGCCGGGACCCTTTCCCTCGCCGACGAGGGCCAGTCGCCAGGCGTTCATCACGTTACCCAGCTTATAGCCTTTCTCCTCTATCCAGGCATGGACGACCTTCTCCTGATTCTCTAAGGAGAAATCGTCGAGCCCGGCCAGAACCTCATCACATAATTCCGTTAAGACTTGAGCCGAAGGTTTGCGGGCTATGTCTATTGTAGCCCCCTCGGGGGCTGAAGGGGGGGCCGCTGGGGTTTTTATCCAGCGCTTCTTGGCCGTCTTCTCGTCGTAGCTTGTCGGGGCCTCGAAGAAGAAGGAGCACAGGGGCCACAGTTCCTTGACGAACGAGACGCGGTCCTTCATCATGGCCACGACCTGCTCGATGCGCTCGAAGGGCTCCTCGACGCCGTGCTCGCGACAGATGGGCTCGAACAGCCGGGCAATCTCCTCGGCCGACTTCTTCAGGATA
The DNA here is from genome assembly GCA_017458195.1 of Prevotella sp. GTDB lineage: Bacteria > Bacteroidota > Bacteroidia > Bacteroidales > Bacteroidaceae > Prevotella. Next base: position 16,766 of record JAFTGI010000021.1, on the reverse strand, counting down.
TACTCGTGGTTGAACCAGATGCCCTTCTCGTAGGCAAACTTGGCGCCGGCCTTCGAGCACTTCTCGATGTCGAAAGCCTCGACCAGCTCGTCGAGCGTAAACATTTCCTGCTCCGTGCCGGGGTTCCAGCCCAGCAGCGCCAGGAAGTTGACCACCGCCTCGGGGAAGTAGCCCTGCTCGCGATAGCCCGTGGCCGTGACGTTGCCCTCGTCGTCCTTCCAGTCGAGGGGGAAGACGGGGAATCCCAGACGGTCGCCGTCGCGCTTCGAGAGCTTGCCTTTGCCGTCGGGCTTGAGCAGCAGCGGCAGATGGGCGAAGCGGGGCATCGTCTGCTCCCAGCCGAAAGCCTGGTAGAGCAGCACGTGGAGTGGGGCAGAGGGCAGCCATTCCTCGCCGCGGATGACGTGGGTGATCTCCATCAGGTGATCGTCGACGATGTTGGCCAGATGGTAGGTCGGCAGCTGGTCGGCACTCTTGTAGAGCACCTTGTCGTCGAGGATGTCGCTCTTGACGTGCACCTCGCCGCGGATCATGTCGTCGACGACGACCTCCTGACCGGCGTCAATCTTGATGCGCACCACATACTGATGGCCCTCGGCGATGAGGCGCTCCACCTCCTCGCGGGGCATGGTCAGCGAGTTGCGCATGGCCGAGCGCGTCTTGTTGTCGTATTGGAAGTTCTGGATATCCTCGCGCTTGGCGGCCAGCTCCTCGGGCGTGTCGAAGGCGATGTAGGCCTTGCCGGCGTCGAGCAGCTGCTGCACATATTTCTTATAGATCTCGCGGCGCTCACTCTGGCGATAAGGCCCGTATTGGCCGCCGAACGAGACGCCCTCGTCGAACTTGATGCCCAGCCAGCGGAAGGCCTCGATGATGTAGGCCTCAGCCTGCGGCACGAAGCGCGTCGTGTCGGTGTCCTCGATGCGGAACACGAGGTCGCCGCCGTTCTGGCGGGCAAACAGATAGTTATACAGGGCAGTGCGCACACCGCCGATATGCAGGGGCCCCGTGGGGCTGGGTGCGAAGCGCACCCTCACGCGTCTCTCTTGTGTCATGGTTTGCTTTTCCTTTCTGAATTTTGGCGCAAAGGTACAAAAAAACTGCCACACTCAGCATCGTTTCCGAGGTTTTTTCTGCCTAAAGGGATAAAAAGCGATGAAAAAACGGCAAAACTCCTTGGCCGTCTGCGAAATAATGGCTAATTTTGCCAACGCAAACCAATGGATTATGACGAAACGCTTCAACCTGAATATTGAGCTCACCTGGCGCGACATCGCCTGGCGCGTGGCGCTGGTGCTGGCCGTCGTGGCCCTCATCGTGTGGTTCATGCCGCGCGACAACCGTCCCAACTTTAAGTTCGAGCAGGGCAAGCTCTGGAACTACAGCGACCTGACCGCCACGTTCGACTTCCCCGTCTACAAGAGCGACTCGGTCGTCAAGGCCGAGCAGGAGGTCGCACTGCGCGACTATGAGCCCTACTACATCTACGACTCCGAGGTGGGGGCCGAGCAGGTGCGGCTGTTCATGCAGCAGTTCGGCAAGGACCAGAAAGGCCTGAGCACCGACTATAAGCGCATCATCGCCAACCGCCTGAACAGCTGCTATGCCCAGGGCATCGTCGACACGAAGACGCCGGGGGGCATGGCGCTCGACTCGACGGCCACCATCCGCCGTGTCGACGGCAAGGATGCCGTCAGCATCGCCGCCTCGAGCGTGCTCACGGGCGTCGAGGTCTATGAGATGATCTTCAGCGACCCCATGCTCAGCGACCGCCTCTCGGCCCTGCAGGAGCTCGACCTCAACGAATACATCGTGCCCAACCTCATCTACGACGAGGACCGCAGCGACCAGAGCCGCATCGACCTGATGAACAGCGTCACGCGGGCCAGCGGCGTCGTGCTCCGCGGACAGAAGATCGTCGACCGCGGCACCATCGTCGACGAGCCCACGGCGCGCGTCATCGACTCCTACCTGCGCGAGCTGGACCGCCGGCACAGCAATGACCGCGGGCTGCTGAACACCACCGTGCTCGGCGAGTTGCTCTACGTGCTGCTCATCGTCCTGGCCTTCACCGTCTACCTGACCATCTACCGTAAGGACTACTTCGACGACATGCGCTCCGTCGGCATGCTCTACACCCTGCTCGTCATCTTCGCCGTGCTGGCCTCGCTGCTCGTCAGCCACAACGTGCTCCACGTTTACATCCTGCCCTTTGCCATCGTGCCCATCTTCGTGCGCGTCTTCATGGACTCGCGTACGGCCTTCATGGCCCACACGGCCCTCGTGCTCATCTGCGCCTGCATGCTCCAGCACCCCCTGGAGTTCATCGCCGTCGAGATGGCGGCGGGCCTGGCCGCCATCTTCTCGCTGCGCGAGCTCGCCAGCCGCTCGCAGCTCTTCTGGACGGCCACGCTGGCCACGCTCGTGGCCATGCTCACCAATCTGTCGCTCTTCCTGATCCGCTCGGGCAACATCTCGCGCATCGACACCAGCGAATACTATTTCCTGCTCGTCTGCGGCATCGTCATCTTCTGCAGCTATCCCCTGCTCTACATCGTCGAGCGCACCTTCGGCTTCGTCAGCAACATCACGCTCATCGAGCTCAGCGACATGAACAAGGAGCTGCTGCGGCGCATGAGCGAGGTGGCCCCCGGCACCTTCCAGCACAGCATCCAGGTGGGCAACCTGGCGGCCGAGATTGCCCGCAAGATCGGCGCCAACGCCCAGCTCGTGCGCACCGGCGCCCTCTATCACGACATCGGCAAGACCCAGAATCCCATCTACTTCACCGAGAACCAGTCGGGCGGCATCTCGCCCCACGACCACCTATCGCTCATCGAGAGTGCCCAGATGATTGTCAGCCACGTCACCGAGGGCCTCAAGCTGGCCGACAAGTACAACCTGCCTCAGCAGATCAGCGACTTCATCAGCACCCACCACGGACTGGGCAAGGCCAAGTACTTCTATATCAAATATAAGAACGAGCATCCCGACGAGCCCGTCGACGACCTCCTCTTCACCTATCCCGGCCCCAACCCCTTCACCAAGGAGCAGGCCCTGCTGATGATGGCCGACGCCGTCGAGGCTGCCTCGCGCTCGCTGCCCGACTATACGGAGCAGTCGATCCGCCGGCTTGTCGAGCGCATCATCGACTCGCAGGTGCAGGAGGGCTATTTCCGCGACTGTCCCATCACCTTCCGCGACATCGCCTACGCCAAGACCGTCCTCATCGAGAAGCTCAAGACCATCTATCACACCCGTATCAGCTATCCCGACGCCAAGGCCTGAGCACTGTCTGCGAAAGATTTGTTTCTCGGGTCTTCCTCCTGATGTCTTTTTTACCGAAAACGGTGCTTCTTGATACCAATATAGGGGTATATTACTTTCAAGAAGCACCGTTTTCGAACAAATCGAATGGTTAATAATGGTTAATAATTGCACACTTTTGATTCAAGTGTGCCATTATATACGTATCTTTGCAGCGGTTTTTAAGAATTGTTTAAAAGGATATGAATTATTTAAAGACTTTCATGGTCGGCCTTCTGCTGACCTGCACTGCTGCCCCCGCACTGGCTGGCGGCATTCTGACAAACACGAACCAAAGTGTAGCTTTCCTCCGCAATCCCGCACGCGACGCCGCCATCGGCCTCGACGGTGTCTACTCTAATCCGGCCGGCGTGGCTTTCCTCAACGACGGTCTGCACCTGGCCTTCAACTGGCAGTATGCCCACCAGACGCGCACCATCACGTCGACCAACCCGCTCTTTGCTCTGGGCCAGAAGAACGGGGGCGCCACGACGAAGGAGTTCGAGGGCGTGGCCAACGCCCCCATCATCCCCTCGCTGCAGGCAGCCTACAACAAGGGCCCGTGGAGCCTGCAGTTTAATTTCTCGGTGCCCGGCGGCGGCGGCAAGTGCGAGTTCGACCAGGGCATCGGCTCGTTCGAGACCTACGTGGGCGCCATTGCCCAGCGCCTCATCGGCACGTCGCAGATGCTCAACGGCAGCCTGCAGAACTTCGGCGCCAGCGTGCCCAATGTCTATGGCTACGACGTCGACGGCTACATGAAGGGCAAGCAGTACTACTTCGGATTCCAGCTCGGCGCCGCCCGCAAGATCACCGACAACCTGTCGGTCTATGCCGGACTGCGCCTGCTCTACGGCACGGCCAGCTATGAGGCCCGCCTCAATAATATCCGCGTGATGGACGGCAGCGACGGGGGCATCACCCTGCCGCAGTATTTCGAGGGCGTCACCAAGGGGCTCATGACCGCCGGCGAGAATATTGCCGCTAAGGGCGCTCAGGTGCGCGACGGCATCCAGCAGGGCGTGGCAGCCGCCATGGCCCAGGGCATGACGCAGGAGCAGGCCATGCAGCTGCCTCAGATTCAGCAGCTTGTGGCCACGGGACAGCAGCTCCAGCAGGCCGGTGCCCAGCTCGAGGCTACCGCTGACCAGCTCGCCGCCAGTGCCGAGACGCTCGCGCCCTATTCCAACGGCGTCAATCTGAAGAGCGACCAGACGGGCTGGGGCATCGCTCCCGTCATTGGCATCGACTATAAGGTGGGCCCCCTGAACTTGGCTGCCAAGTATGAGTTCAAGACGCGCATGCGCATGAAGAACAACTCCGACCTGAAGGAGGCCAGCGTCATCGAGGCCACCAATAAATATGTCAACGGCACCAGCGTGCCCGAGGATTCGCCCGCACAGCTCGCCCTGGGCGCCCAGTGGAGCATTGTCGACCAGGTGCGCCTCAATCTGGGCTACCACCACTTCTACGACACGTCGGCCCACTGGTATCAGCACACGGAGCGACAGCTCGACGGCGGCACCAACGAATATCTGGCCGGCGCCGAATGGGATGTCAACGACCGGCTGACCGTCTCGGCCGGCGGACAGCTCACCCGCTATCAGCTGACCGACGCCTACATGAACGACATGTCGTTCGTCGTCAACAGCTACACCTTCGGCCTTGGTCTCGAGTATAAGGTCAGCGACCGCGTGAAGCTTGCCGCCGCCTACTTCCAGACCAACTACGAGCACTACGACATGGACACGCCCGAGAAGAACATGGAGTCGCTCGGACTGAACATCCCCGCCGGCCACAACTCGTTCACCCGCACCAACCGCGTGCTCGGCGTCAGCTGCGAGTTGACGTTCTGACCTTTTTTCATATAACAAGCCTATGCAACGAGGACGACACATTTGCAATACGTTGAAGGCGGTCCGCCGGCAGATTGCGGAGGCCAACGACATCAAGTATGAGCCGCACGACTGCAAGCACGAGGGGCCCTGCCGGGGCACTTGCCCAGCCTGCGAGGCTGAGGTGCGCTATCTGGAGCGCGAGCTCGAGCTACGCCGCCGTCTGGGCCGCGCCGTCGCCGTGGTGGGCGTCTCGGCCGGACTGGCCACGGCGCTGAGCGGCTGCTCGTCGAAGAAACCGGCCGTGGACCCCGTCGACCCTGACGACCCGACCAAGTTCTTGCTCGAGGGCGACGTGCTGGCTCCCGAGGAGCCGCAGATGCTGATGGGCAAGCCCGCCGTGCCCGATGAGATGCTCGACCGGCTGGACTCAGCCGAGCTGAAGCCCGTGGCGATGACCGAGGACGAAAAGATCTTCGGCGACATCGATGAGCAGATGCCCGAGTTCCCCGGCGGCGACAAGGCGCTGATGGACTATATCCAGCAGAACCTGCGCAATCCCGACAACCGTCAGGGCCGCGTCGTCGTGACGTTCTGGGTGGAGCCCGACGGCAGCCTCACCGGGGCCGGCGTCGTGAAGTCAGTGGCGCCGGAGCTCGACCGCGAAGCCCTGCGACTGGTGAGCACGATGCCCAAGTGGATGCCCGGCAAGCGGAACGGCGAGGGTGTCAGAGTGAAATACACGCTGCCCGTGACGTTTAAGCCGACATGAATGCCCCGCTGATAGGTCTGAGCCGCCACCGGCTGACTACCGACGGCCTTGGGGTGACCACGCTGGTGGCCTTCCACGGCTGTCCGCTGCGTTGCCGCTATTGCCTGAACAGCCAGTGCCTGCGGGCCGATGGCGTCTGGCGGACAGTCACGCCCGAGGAACTGCTCGCTGAGACGATTGCCGACAATCTCTACTTCCTGGCCACGGGCGGCGGCATCTGCTTCGGCGGCGGCGAGCCCCTGTTGCGGACTGACTTCATCCGCGACTTCTGCGAGCAGTGCCCAAAGGAGTGGCGCTTCTATGTGGAGACGTCGCTCAACGTTGAACAAGATTTGCTTGAAAAGGCCGTCCCTTGCGTCGATCATTTCTATATCGACGTAAAGGACATGAATCCGACAATCTACAAAAACTATACCGGCGCAGACAACAGCCGCGTCGTCGACAACCTGCAGTGGCTCAGCCGGCAACAGCTTGCCGACCGGGTGACCATCCGCCTGCCCCTCATCCCCAATCATAACACCGACGCTGACCGACAGCTCAGCCGCCGGCAGCTTGAGGCCATGGGCTTCAGCGATTTCGACTGTTTCGACTATGTCTGCAGGCCCCAAAAGACTATCGCCTAAACTCCTAAACTCCCAAACTCCAATTAATAATGAAGAAAAGACTGATCTGCCTGCTGTTGGCCGTCGCAGCCATGAGCACCCTGGAAGCCGAGAACCAGCGGGAGCGCATCCGGCTCGATGAGGGCTGGAAATTTGCCTTCGGCCATGCCGGCGACCCGCAGAAGGACTTCGGCTGCGGCACCGAGTACTTCAACTACCTGACGAAGGCGAACTCCATCCACAACGAGGGCCCTTACTCCGCCAAGTTCGACGACTCCGGCTGGCAGCCCGTGCGCGTGCCCCACGACTGGGTCGCCGCGCTGCCCTATGACCGCCAGGCCAGCCATTCGCACGGCTACAAGACCGTCGGCTACCGCTATCCCGAGACCTCCGTCGGCTGGTATCGCCTGAAGGTCAGCATCCCCGCCGACGACCTGGGCAAGCACATCGCTTTGCGCTTCGACGGCATCTTCCGCGACGCCCGCGTCTGGTTTAATGGCTTTTACATGGGCACGGAGCCCAGCGGCTATGCCACGCAGGTCTACGACGTGACGGAATACGTCAACTACGGCGGCGAGAACCTCATCTGCGTGCGTGCCGATGCCACCCTCGAGGAGGGCTGGTTCTACGAGGGCGCCGGCATCTATCGCGATGTCTGGCTTGAGAAGTCGGCGGCCGTCAGCGTGGCCCCCTTCGGCACCTTTGTCTATGCCGACGCGAGCCTCGCCACCCTGCACGTCGAGACGGAGGTCAGCAACCACTCGCTCGCCACGCAGCACTGTGAGGTCAGCCATCGCCTGTTGGATGCCGACGGCCGCGAGGTGGCCCGCAGCAGCGCTGAGCCCCTGACGCTGAAGCCCAAGCAGACCCTCAATGTTCAATCCTCAATCTTCAATCCTCAACCTTTCCACCTCTGGAGTACGACCGACCCTTATTTATATAAGTTGGAGACGACGGTCGCCGTGGATGGCCAGGTCGCCGATGTCTACGAGACCACGACCGGCGTACGCAGCATCGCGTTCGACGCCGACCGCGGTCTCCTGCTCAACGGCGAGCCGCTGAAGCTGAAGGGCGTCAACATGCACCAAGACCATGCCGGCGTCGGGGCGGCACTGCCCGAGGCGCTCATGCTCTGGCGCATCCGTCAGCTGAAGGCGATGGGCTGCAATGCCTACCGCTCGTCGCACAACCCGGTGACGCCCGCCCTGCTCGACATCTGCGACAGCTTGGGCATGCTCGTCATCGACGAGAACCGCCTGTCAGGCATCAACACGGAGCACCGGCGCCTGCTGGAGAACATGATCCGGCGCGACCGCAACCACCCGAGCGTCATCCTCTGGAGCGACGGCAACGAGGAGTGGGGCATGGAGAACACCGTGCAGGGCCGGCGCGTGGCCGAGGTGATGCGCGAATTCACGCGGCTGCTCGACCCGACGCGCCCGTCGACCATCGCCAATGCCGGCGGCGGCGAGATGATCAAGGGTCTCGACGTCGTGGGCTTTAATTATATCATGCAGAACAATGTCGATGAGCGCAAGAGGACAAACCCCGCGTGGAAGATTGTCGGCACCGAGGAAACCACCGGCTGTGGCACCCGCGGCGTCTATTTCAATTCGCCTGATGAGCCCGGCCGCATGGTCAGCATGAACCGCGACACGACCCACCACCACGTTGAGAATGTCATCGAGCGCGGCTGGCAGTTCTATGCTGAGCGCCCCTGGGCATCCGGCGTCTTCTACTGGACCGGCTTCGACTATCGCGGCGAGCCTAACCCACTGGCCTATCCCGCCACCGACTCTGAGTTCGGCATCCTCGACTACTGCGGTTTCCCGAAGGACGAAGCCTGGTATCTGCGGGCGTGGTGGACCGACGAGCCCGTGCTCCACGTCTTCCCCCACTGGAACCTGCAGGGCCATGAGGGCGAGCCCGTCGACGTGTGGGTCTACAGCAACTGCGACGAGGTGGAGCTCACCGTCAACGGTCGTAGGCTCGGCCGGCAGCCCATGCCTCGGAACGGTCACCTGAAATGGACGGCGACCTACCAGCCCGGCCGCGTCGTCGCCACGGGATATAAAAACGGCCACCGCATCATGACCCAGACCATTGAGACCACCAAGCCCGCGCGCCAGATAGCATTGAAGGTCGACCGCCCGGCCATCGCTGCCGACAACCGCGACGTGGCTGTCGTCACCATCGAGGTTCAGGACGTCAAAGGCCGTCTCGTGCCCGATGCCTGTCCTGAGCTGACCTTCCGCCTCGATGGCGACGCCCGCATCATCGGCGCCGGCAACGGCGACCCCTCGTATCTCGGTCCCGACCACCCGGAGGACATCGACTGCAAGGAATTCCAGATCCCGGCCTTCAACGGCTTCGCCCAAGTGCTCGTCCAGAGCAGCCGCACGCCCTCGGTCCTCACCCTCACCGCCACGTCCGACGGGCTCGCCGACGGCTCAGTCACAATCAGGAGTAAATAAGGTATAGTAAAAATCTTTCCTAAGCTTTAAACGACCACGGATTCCACAGATTCAGCGGATTAATTTATTGGCTTCGACCAGCGCATAAATTTTAGTACATGGCCGATGTACCATTCGTACATGACCGATGTACGAAACGTACATGGCCGATGTACGAAATTCTGGCCCCCCCCCTGGATTTTACAGCGGGTCGACGTCGTAGTAGACCTGCAGGGCATTGTAGCGCTTGTCCTGCATCATCTGCTGTTCGGTCAGGTGGAGGTAGTGGCGCACCTGCGGAAGGTTGAGCCCGGGCTCCAGTTTGAGGACAATCTTGCGGATGGAGAGCGTTTTTACACGGGCGACGGCGGGCTTGTCGGGGCCCAGGACACGGGCGCCGAAAAGCTGGCGCAGGCGGGTGCCCAGTTCAATGGAGGCCGAAGTGACCAGGTCGTCGTTCTTGTGTTTCAGGTAGACGTAGATGAGACGGTAATAGGGCGGATAGTGGAACAGCTGGCGCTCGGCGATGAGGTCGCCGTAGAAGCCCGGGAAGTCGCCCCGCACCACTTGACCGACAATGCGCTCGTCGGGCTGGCGCGTCTGCAGGATGACGAGGCCGCGACGGCCCTTGCGGCCGGCTCGGCCGCTGACCTGCGACATCATCATGAAGGCATGCTCGTAGGCGCGGAAGTCGGGCTGGTTGAGCATCGCGTCGGCATTGAGGATGCCGACGACGCTCACCTTGTCGAAGTCGAGGCCCTTGGATATCATCTGCGTGCCGATGAGCAGGTTGGTGCGCCCGGCGGCAAAGTCGCTGATGAGCCGTTCGTAGGCCCCGCGCGTGCGGGTCGTGTCGAGATCCATGCGGGCGATGCGGGCGTCGGGGAAGATGTCGCGGATCTGGTCCTCGATTTTCTCCGTGCCGTAGCCGCGTCCCTGCAGGTCGTGGCCGCCGCAGGCCGGGCAGGTGGTCGGGATGGGGTAGGTGTAGCCGCAGTAGTGGCATGTCAGCTGGTTCATCTGGCGGTGCAGCGTCAGTGAGACGTCGCAGTGCTCGCAGCGTGGCACCCATCCGCACTGGCGGCACTCCACCATCGGTGCCCAGCCGCGGCGGTTCTGGAACAGGATGGCCTGCTCGCCGCGCTCCAGTGCCTCGCGCACACGTGCTAATAATAATGGTGAGAAGGGCCCGCGCATCATCTTCCGCTTCTGCAGGTCGGCGATGTCGACTACCTGCACCTCGGGCATCTCGATGCCCTGATAGCGCTCGCGCAGTTCCACGAGTCCATATTTCCCCGTCTTCGCATTATGATACGATTCGGCGCAGGGGGTGGCGGTGCCGAGAAGGACGAAAGCCCCCCCTACGGCCCCCGAGGGGGCTTCTATAGTTGTACTATGAGGGGAAGAATCTATCGTAGCCCCCTTGGGGGCAGAAGGGGGGGCTTGTGATAATATAATCGCTGCGCTGCGGGCGTGATAGCGGGGCATGGGGTCCTGCTGCTTGTAGCTCATCTCGTGCTCCTCGTCGACGATGACGAGGCCGAGGCGCTGGAAGGGCAGGAAGACGGCCGAGCGGGCACCGAGGATGACGTCGTAGGGATTCTTCGACAGCTGCTTCTGCCAGATTTCTACGCGCTCGGCATCGCTGTACTTGGAATGATAGATGCCTAAGCGGGAGCCGAAGACACGGCGCAAACGGTCCATCATCTGCACGGTCAGGGCAATCTCGGGCAGCAGGTAGAGCACCTGGCGGCCACGGTCGATCTCGCGCTGGATGAGGTGGATGTATATCTCGGTCTTGCCCGACGAGGTGACGCCGTGGAGCAGCGTGACGTGCCGCTTCATCATCGACATCAGAATCTGGTTGTAGGCATCCTCCTGTGCTGCGTTCAGCTTCTTGATGTTCTCCGGATGAGGCTCGCCGCCGTGGTTCAGGCGTCCCACCTCCACCTCGTAGGTCTCGAGCATCCCGCGCTTGCAGAGCTGGTTGAGCGTGGGCAGCGTGGCGCCGGAAGCGTTCATCAGCTCTTGAGAGCCCACCCCCAACCCCTCCCCAAGGGAGGGGAGTTTGGATGGCTCTTTATTTGAATAATCTGTTATTATATCCAAGATGGTCTTACCATCTGCAAATCCATCATGACTCCCCTCCCTTGGGGAGGGGTTGGGGGTGGGCTTCATCTCCAGATAGGCAATAAACGCCTCCTGCTGTTTCGGCGCGCGGGCCAGCACGTTGAGGGCGATGTGCAGCGCCTGCTCGTTGCGGTAGGGCTCGGTCAGCCGGATGTAGGTCTCCGTGCGCGGCCGGTAGCCCTCCTCGGCCTTCAGCCCGGCGGGCAGGGCGGCCTTCATCACCTCGCCGATGGGCGACATGTAGTAGTCGCTCATCCACTGCCACAGCAGCAGTTGCGCGGGTAGCACGATGGGCCCGGCGTCCATCATCTGCGCGATGGGCTTCACCTCGTAGCCCTCAGGCTTCCTGTCGTGCAGCCGAAGGATGATGCCGACGTAGCTTTTCGACCGTCCGAAGCCGACGAGCACGCGGCAACCCACCTGCACCTGCGGCTCCATCTCCTGGGGCACGGCGTAGGTGAAGCAGCCTTCGAGCGGCACGGGCAATATCACGTCAGCGTAAGTCATTCGAACGGCAAAGGTACGAAGAATTAACGAGACAAACAAATGATTGTTCGGAATTTATTTGGCTGATTCGATGAAAATTGTTAACTTTGTCGCAAAAACAAATCCATATAGAATTATGTACGACAAAGAACGGGGGCTATACATCGCCCACTGCGCCAACGGAGCGCTGAGTATTATTGGAAAGATGGCCAACCGGCACGGACTGATTGCCGGCGCCACGGGTACGGGTAAGACGGTCACGCTGCAGGTGATGGCCGAGTCGTTCTGCCAGGCAGGCGTGCCCTGCTTCATGGCCGACATGAAGGGCGACCTGTCAGGCATCTCGCAGGTGGGCAAGATGAGCGGCTTTATTGAAAAGCGACTGCCGGAATTTTTCCCCATTGACGATTCATCATTGAACATTGACCATTCTGATAAATCATACGCTGAGGATAAAGGCAATGGTCAATGGTCAATGGTCAATGGTCAATCTATACAGTTCCAGTCGTGCCCCGTGCGCTTCTTCGACGTCTATGGCGAGCAGGGGCACCCCATGCGTGCCACCATCAGCCAGATGGGCCCGCTGCTGATCTCGCGCCTGCTGCAGCTCAACGAGACGCAGGACGGCGTGCTCAACATCGTCTTCCGCGTGGCCGACGAGCGGGGACTGGAAATCCTCGACCTGAAGGATCTGCGCTCGATGCTCGACTATGTGTCGCAGCATGCCAAGGAGTACACGTCGACCTACGGCAACGTGTCGTCGGCCTCCGTCGGCGCCATCCAGCGCGCCCTCCTGCAGCTCGAGGCCCAGGGCGCCAACCAGTTCTTCGGCGAGCCGTCGTTCGACATCTACGACCTGATGCAGTCCGAAGGCGGCAAGGGTATCATGAACGTGCTGGCCGCCGACAAGCTGATGATGCAGCCCAAGCTCTACTCGACGTTCCTGCTGTGGCTGCTCTCGGAGCTCTATTCGACGCTGCCCGAGGTGGGCGACCTGCCGCTGCCGAAGCTCGTCTTCTTCTTCGACGAGGCCCACATGCTGTTCACCGACACCAGCAAGGCCCTGCTCGACAAGATCGAGCAGGTCATCCGGCTCATCCGTTCGAAGGGCGTCGGCATCTACTTCATCACGCAGAGCCCGACCGACATTCCCGAGAACATCCTCGGACAGCTCGGCAACCGCGTGCAGCATGCCCTGCGCGCCTACACCCCGAAGGACCAGAAGGCCGTGAAGACCGCCGCCGACACGTTCCGCGCCAATCCCGAGTTTAAGACCGACGAGGCCATCATGAACCTCGAGACTGGCGAGGCCCTCGTCTCGTTCCTCGACGAGAAGGGCGCCCCCAGCATCGTCGAGCGCGCCAAGATCCTGTTCCCCCTCTCGCAGATCGGTGCCATCACCGAGGGACAGCGCAATGACATCATTAAGCAGAGCCGCATCTACGGCAAGTATGACACGCCGGTAGACCGCGAGAGTGCCTACGAGGTGCTGACCCGCGAGGCTGCCGAGCTGCCCCTCAACGAGGAAGCCGAGAAGATGGAGAAGGCCGACCAGAAGAAGGCTGCCAAGGAGAAGAAGAAGGACGGCCTGATGTCGAAGGTGTGGAAGGCAGTGCTGACCGCCGTCACCTCGACGCTGGCCACCGTGCTGGGCACGTGGGTGAGCAACAAGGTGTCGGGCAAGGAGACCAAGAGCAAGACGTCGGCCAAGGAGAAGGTCGTCAAGAACGCCACCTCGGCCGCCACGCGCACCATCACCAAGGAGCTGACCCGCGACATCCTCGGTAACCTGACAAAGTAAACATCTGAATCAGACGGATGTACGGATTTTCAGACGGATGTACGGGGTTTAAGACGGATGTACGGATGAACGGTCTTCGGAACGATGTTCGGAAAGGACAGGAACATTCAACATCCGTTAGGAATCGTACATCCGTACATCCGTCTTAAACCCGTACAACCGTCACTAACAGGAAAGGACAAACGATATGAGAACTAAACAGTACTTACAAATGATTGTGGCGGTCGCGTTGCTGACGGGCTGTCATGTGGCAGCCCCCGAACAGGCTGCGCTGGCCGACGCCCTCGACCAGTCGGCATGGGACGTCTCACAATGGATTTCAGTGGCCGATGCGCCCGTCGTCACGGGTGCTGTCGACGACCACGATAATGGCCGCTCGGCCGACGGTGCGAGCTGGTTTGTCACGACCTTCACGAACGACCGGGAGGTGGTGAGCGCCCGCTGGATGACCACCGCCCTGGGCGTCTATCAGCTCTACGTCAACGGGCAGCCTGTCGGGCGTGAGGTGCTCAAGCCCGGTTTTACACACGTGGAGAAGACCCGCCGCTCCTTTACCTACGACATCACGCCCTGCCTCCTGAAGGCCGGCATAGAGAACCGGCTGGCCGTGCAGGTGACGCCCGGCTGGTGGGCCGACAAGATTGTCACGCCCTGGGGCCATGAGGGCATGGTGGGCCACAAGTGCGCCTTCCGCGGTGTGCTCGAGCTGACCATGGCCGACGGCACCACGCAGCGCCTCGGCACCGACACCATCCAGTGGCGCGCCGCCATCGCCGGGCCAGTCACCCACGCCGGCATCTTTGACGGCGAGGCCTACGACGCCCGCCTCGCGCTGCACGATGCCATGCTGGACACACCCGAGGTGAACACCGAGTTCGCGGGCGAGATCCTGCCCACCGACGGCGCCGAAGTCTATCATCGCGACGACCTGGCCCTGCAGCCCGTGCGGACCTACACGTGGAAGGACACGCTCGACCGGAAGGACGAGGAGTTCGGCCGTGTCAGTATCCTGCACGAATATGCCAACGGCGAACCGATTGAGCTGAACGCCGGCGAGACGCTCGTCGTCGATTTCGGACAGAACTGCGCCGCCGTGCCTGAGTTCACGTTCTGGGCCGACGAGGGCACCGTGCTGACCTGTCTGCCCGGCGAGCTGCTCAACGACGGCAACGGCGCCCGCTCGCGCGGCATGGACGGTCCCGAGGGCTCCGTCCATCGCGACAACCTGCGCGCCGGCCGCACCCACATGCGGCTTGACTACACCTTTGCCGGCAATCCCGACGAGGACTACGCCACCTACCGCCCCACGTGCACCTTCTTCGGCTATCGCTACCTCTCGGTCACGGCCACCGGCCGCGTGCTCATCCGCAAGATTCAGTCCATCCCCGTGACGTCGATTGACAAGCAGATGGAAACCGGCACGCTGACCACCGGCAACGAACTCGTCAACCAGCTGATACAGAACACCGTCTGGGGCCAGCGCTCCAACTATCTGAGCGTGCCCACCGACTGCCCGCAGCGCAACGAGCGCCTCGGCTGGACGGCCGACACGCAGGTGTTCTCAGAGACGGGCACCTTCTTCGCCGACACGCGCCGCTTCTTCCATAAGTGGATGCGCGACATGCGCGACACGCAGAGCCCCACAGGCGGATTCCCCGGCGTGGCTCCGCTTGGGCAGTATGGCAACGAGATGATGCGGCTGGGCTGGGCCGACGCCGGCATCATCGTGCCCTGGACCGTCTGGAAGCAGTTTGCCGACACGCTCATCATCGATGAGAACTGGGAGGCCATGGAGCGCTTCATCAGCCATGTCAACGAGACCCGCTACGACCATCAGTCGCTCGTCGCAGAGAACGGCAACTATCAGTGGGCCGACTGGCTGAGCTACGAGCCCTTGGAGAGCTGCGGCGGTGGTGCCTTTGGCCCAGGCGGTCCGCTGCCCGACGCCATCGTCTACTGGAACTATCTCTCGGCCTCCTACTGGCTCATCGACGCCGAGATGATGCGCGACATGGCCCGCGCCACTGGTCGCGATGCCAGCCGCTATGAGCAGATGGCCAGTGAGGCCCGCGCCTACCTGAAGGAGCAGTTCATGACGCCCGACGGTCTGTTCCGCACCGACATCCTCAACACCATGCAGACGCCTGCCCTCTTTGCCCTCAAGAACCGTCTCGTCGAGGGCGAGGCCCGCGACCAGATGAAGGCCCGCCTGCGCCAGAACTTCGCCGACCACGACGGCTGTCTGCAGACCGGCTTCCTCGGCACGTCGATCCTCATGGCGACGCTGACCGACAGCGGCATGCACGACATAGCCTACGAGCTGCTCCTGCAGCGCAAGAATCCCTCGTGGCTCTACTCCGTCGACCAGGGCGCCACGACCATCTGGGAGCGCTGGAACTCCTACATGGCCGACCGCGGCATGGGCCCGCAGGGCATGAACTCGTTCAACCACTATGCCTATGGCTGCGTCTGCCAGTGGCTGTGGGAGTCGGCCGCCGGCATCGCCGCCGATCCGCTGCAGCCGGGCTTCCGCCACATCGTGATGCGGCCCGTGCCCGACCGTCGTCTCGGCCACTTGGAGGCTGCCTTCCGTTCGCCCGCCGGTCTCATTAAGAGCGCCTGGCGCTACGACGGCGACCAGTGGACGTGGCAGTTCACCATCCCCGAAGGTGCCACTGCCACCGTCACCCTGCCAGGTCAGACCGAGTCGCGCGACTACGAGGCCGGCAGCTACACCGTCGAATTATAGGACCAGATTAACGACTACGAATTTCACGAATTAAACGAAATTTTTCAATATAGGTTCTGAAAAACGACTACGAATTTCTCGAATTAAACGAATTGTCTTAAGGATTAAATTCGTATAATTCGTGAAATTCGTAGTTTTATTGTGCTCGTTTTTTTGCGTCCTTTCTCAGCCCTACTTTTGTCAAAGTGGGGCTTTTTGATACCAATATAGGGGTATATTACTTTCAAAAAGGGCCGTTTTTTGATTTTAGGGGGATGCTCAGACCTCCTCGAGAGCGTAGTATTGATAGTCGCGGAGAATGCGCTCGAGGAAGGATGCGGACGAGGGCTCCTGTGGGGCAACGGCGAGGCGGTGGGCCACCTTGTCGGCAAGCGTCTGCAGACGCTGAGCCTGGTCGGCGGTGGCGGTGGTCAGCGTGCGGCGGATAATCTCGATTTGCTCGAGCGAGAGGTCGGCAGCGGCCGGATAGCGTGGCGTGTAGCCATGCTGCAGGTAGTCGTATTCACTGGCAACGAACTCGTCAACCAGCTGATACGGAACACCGTCTGGGGCCAGCGCTCCAACTATCTGAGCGTGCCCACCGACTGCCCGCAGCGAAACGAGCGCCTCGGCTGGACGGCCGACACGCAGGT
>JAFTGI010000200.1 GCA_017458195.1 Prevotella sp. | reverse complement strand
GAAGGGCGGACTGTCGAGCCCGCTGGAAGCCCTGCAGGGCCAGGTGGCCGGTGTGATGATCACGCGTGGCTCGAGCGCCCCCGGCGATGAGTCGTGGTCGATGAACCTGCGTGGCTCGTCGTCGGTGAACACCGTCGAGCCGCTCATCATCATCGACGGCGTGGCAGCCAACAGCGTCTCGGAGATGCGCAACCTGAACCCCAACGACATCGAGACGATCAACTTCCTGAAGGACGGCTCGGCAGCCATCTACGGTAGCCGTGCCGCCGGCGGCGTGGTGCTCATCACGACGAAGAAGGGCGCCTCGGGCCGCGTGAAGGTGGAATACGGGGCTTCGGCCACGCTGAAGACCGTCGGTCTGCAGCCCACGATGATGACCCTCGACGAGTGGGCCGACGGCGTGATGACCGCCCTGCGCAACGACGGCAACGAGAGCAACGTCTGGTACACCTACGCTGAGCTGGCCAAGCTCTACAAGGGCCGCTACATCGACCTCTCGGAGAGCGCCAACCCCTTCGGTACGGCTGCCTTCACCGACGTGGCCGACTTTGCCTTCTCGGATGCCGACTGGCTTGGCGAGCTGTTTGGCTCGACCTGGTCGACCGAGCATCAGGTCAGCGTCAGCGGCGGCAACGACCGCGGCAGCTATCGCATCTCGCTGGGCTACAACTACGACGGCTCGACCCTGCAGTATGGCGACAACAACAACCAGCGCTACAACTTCCGCCTGAACAACACCTATAAGTTCACCGACAAGCTCTCGCTGGAGTCGTCGCTGTCCTATAGCCGCCAGGAGCAGGTGGTGCCCACGATGATCTCGTCGGCCCTGACCAACACGATGCCGATGCCGGGACTGCCCTTCACCACGATGGACGGCAAGCCCTACGCCTGGGGCACATGGGGCTCGCCCGTGGCCAAGGTGCAGCAGGGCGGCGACAACCGTCTGACCGTCTCGTCGATCAACATCTCCGAGACGCTGAACTACGAGATCAACTCGTGGCTGTCGGCCCATGCCAACGTGGGTTACAACACGTCGTCGGCATGGCGCAACACGGTGCAGAACTCTATCCAGTATTATAACATCACGGGCACGACGCCCACGCTGAAGGACCCCGTGCAGGCCAACTCGACCTACACGCAGACCAACTCGCGCACCGACTTCTATTCCTTCTCGGGCTACCTGAACGGCCACAAGACGTTCGGCGACCACAACCTGAGCCTGACGCTCGGTGCCCAGTATGAGTTTAAGGAGTACACCTATTTCGGTGCAAAAGTAAAAGACATCCAGGACGGTCTGGAGATCATCAACGGCGCCGGCGAGGTGACCCTCACCGGCAGCGAGGACCGCTATCAGAACAGCATCATGTCCTACTTCGGCCGCTTCAACTACGACTATCAGGGCCGCTATCTCTTTGAGTTCAACGGCCGCTACGACGGCTCGTCGAAGTTCCTGCCCGAGAACCGCTGGGACTTCTTCTGGGGCACCAGTGTCGGCTGGCGCATCTCCGAGGAGCAGTTCATGAAGCAGTTCGGATGGCTCACCAACCTGAAGCTGCGTGCCAGCTATGCACAGATGGGTAACCAGAGCGGCATCTCCAACTACGACGGCGTGCAGCTCTACGGCCTGCAGACGGGCACGGGCGCCTACGTCGGCTCTGACAAGCTGAGCTATATCGCCACGTCGGGCGTGCTGGCCTCAAAGAGCCGCTCGTGGGAGCGCATCAAGAACTACAATGTTGCTTTAGACTTCGGCGTCAGCTTCGGTCAGGCCGGCAATCTGAACGGAACGGTGGAATACTTCCAGAAGCGCAACGACAACATGCTCGTGGCCATCACGTTCCCCGCCACCTTAGGCGACAAGGCTCCCTCGGCCAACGCCGGCAAGTTCAAGGACTGGGGCTGGGAAGGCCAGGCCACCTGGAACGGCCGCATCGGCAAGGACTGGGAGTACCACGTCGGCGGAACCATCACCTTCGCCCGCAACGAGCTGACCGACTACGGCGCAACGACCGTGCTCACCTCGGGCTACCGCTCGACCACGCAGGGCTATCCCCTGAAGTCGATCTTCGGACTCCGCTACGGCGGCAAGATCCAGGACGAGCAGACGCTGCAGGCCTATATGAACAAGTATTATGAGAACAACGGCATCGGCATGCCCTCGAACCTCCGTGTCGGCGACAACATGTACTGCGACGAGAACGGCGACGGCCGCCTCGACGAGAACGACTATATCTACCTGGGCAGCGACGACCCCGAAATCAGCTATTCGTTCAACGCCGGCGCCAGCTACAAGGGCTTCGACCTGAACGTCGTCTTCCAGGGTGCCGCCAACCGCTTCGTCTGGCGCGACATCAACAACTTCACCGTGCCCATGCGTGCCAACTACACCAACACGACGAATGCCTCCATCGGCAACACCTGGACACCGGAGAACCGCGATGCCTACTATGCCCCCTACACGAACGACGGCAACATCAACAACTATAACTACCAGGCCAACTCGATGACCTCGCAGGACGCCCGCTATCTGCGCCTGAAGAACATCACGCTGGGCTACACCTTCCCGCAGTCGCTGCTCAAGCCGACGAAGGTGCTGCAGGGCGTGCGCCTCTACGTGACCGGCACTGACCTCTGGGAGACAACCCGCATCAAGGACGGCTGGGATCCCGAAGCCCGTCGCGATGCCTCCGGCACGGGTCGCTATCCCTTCACCCGCAACTTCACGTTCGGTGCTAACTTCACCTTTTAATTAGTAATTAGAAATTAGTAATTATGATTACCAAAAGCATAAAGAAAATCATTGCGGGCTGTTTTGTATGCTGCAACATCGTTGCAGCCCTCACTTCCTGCATGGACCTCGATCCGAAGGCCGACATGGGCGACAACCTGGTCTGGAACAAGGCCGACAACTTCCAGCTCTTTGCCAACCAGTTCTATGGCTGGACGCGCGACTTCCAGGCTGGAGCCGACTATCAGTCGGGCGTCAGCGACGGCCCTCACAGCGACTATCGCTCTGACCTCATCTGTGCTTCGAGCATCAACACCTACAGCCAGGGCACGAACGCCATTCCTGCCACCGACGGCAACTATACCACGCTCTACAAGCGCATCTACTACACCAACCTGCTGCTCTCGCATGCGCAGGACTTCGACAATCAGGCTGCCATCGCCACGCCGATGGGCGAGGCCCTGTGGTTCCGCGCCTATCTGCACTTCGAGCTGGTTCAGCTCTACGGCGACGCCCAGCTGCTGACCACGCCGCTCGACATGGACTCGGAGCAGCTCTACCAGAAGCGCGACGACCGCGGCACGGTCATCGACCAGTGCGTTGCTGACCTGAAGCAGGCCGCCGAGCTGCTGCCCCTGACGGCCGAGGTGGGCCGCGTGACGAAGGGTGCCGCCTGGGCACTGCTCTCGCGTGTGGCCCTCTACGAAGGCACGTGGCAGAAGTTCCATAACAACAATGCCGGTCGCGCCACCGAGCTGCTGACCATCGCCAAGCAGGCTGCCGACGAGGTCATCAAGGGCGGACAGTATGCCCTGTTCTACAATGCCGACCTCGGCACCAAGAGCTATCAATACCTTTTCACGCTCGAGGATGCCGCACAGTGCAATCCCGCCAATGTCGGAAAGAGCGCTAACACCGAGTACATCATGACCTCGCGCCACCGCGACGGCGACAAGATGGCCCTGAACGTCACTCACGCCATGGTCGGCAACGCCTGCTTCCCCACCCGCAAGCTGGCCAACATGTACCTCTGCCAGGACGGTCTGCCCATCGCCAAGAGCGCTCAGTTCCAGGGCTACACCCAGGCTGCCAGCGAGTTCCAGAACCGCGACAACCGCATGAACAGCACCCTGCTGCGCCACGGCGAGCTCTACTGGAACAACGACGGCAAGTGGCGCACCGCATGGACGGTTGCCGACGAGGCCAGCTCGCTGACCGCCAACGTCCGCTCGAACTCGGGCTATCAGACCCGCAAGTGGGGCGTGGAGCGCCAGGTGGCCGACTACTACGAGTCGATGGACTATCCCGTCATCCGCTATGCCGAGGTGCTGCTCAACTATGCCGAGGCTGCCTATGAGCTCTCGGAGAGCATTAGCGACGACGACCTGAACAAGTCGCTCAATCTGGTCCGCCAGCGCGTGAACCCCACCATGCCGAAGCTCACCAACAGCTTCGTGACTGCCAACGGACTCTCGATGCGCGAGGAAATCCGCCGCGAGCGCACCGTTGAACTGGCCCTCGAGGGCTTCCGCATCGACGACCTGAAGCGCTGGGCCACCGCCCCCACGGAGATGACGCAGGACCAGCTGGGCGTGAAGATGACCGGCACCTGGTTTGAGACCAACTGGACGGCTCAGGCCCGCCCGCTCAACAGCGACGGCTGCATCGTCCTCTACACCGACCGCCAGTGGAGCAACAAGCTCTATCTCTATCCCCTGCCCAGCGACCAGCTCCAGCTGAACCCGCAGCTCGGCCAGAACCCCGGATGGGAGTAAAATAATTGATAATTGAAAATTGATAATTGATAATTATTATGATGATCAAGATTAACAAAATATTCGCAGCTTGTCTCGTAAGCTGCAACATCGTTGCAGCCCTCACTTCCTGCGGCGACGACGAGGCCCCCATCGCCGACCTGACGCCGGCCTACTGCCCGTCGAGCATCGAGTTTCAGCTGCCCGAACAGCTGCAGCAGCTCATCTATCAGGACGAGACCGGTGCCAGCGTACTGCCCCTGCTGAAAGGCGAGACAGCCGCCCTGGCCTACACCATGGAGCCCGAGGACGCCACGTTCAAGGAGGTGCAGTGGACCTCGAGCAACCCTGAAATCGCAGCCGTCGACGACAACGGCACGGTCACCGCACTGAGCAGCGCCGGACTGGGCTACTCCATCGTTTCCGTCGCCCCCACGGGCATGTTCTCGGGCAGCGGTGTCAACTGCAACCTGAAGGTCAAGGTGTCCGACGTGCTGGTGAAGGCGCAAGGCGTCAACGTTGAAGCATCGGCCACTGAGGTCTATGCCGGCGAGACCATCCAGATGACGGCCACCATCCTGCCTGCCGAGGCCACCTATCGCACCGTGCGCTGGATCAGCTCGAACGAGCAGGCCGCTACGGTCGACATCAACGGCGTCGTCACTGGCCGGGTGACCAGCAGCAACACGACCAACGTGACCATCACGGCCACGACCCTCGACGGTTCGAACATCTCGGGTTCGGTCGACATCGTCGTCAAGCAGATTGTGCAGCCGCAGCGCATCGAACTCGACCAGACGTTCGCTGCTCCCGCCTACCTCTGCGCCATCGGCGAGAAGTACGTCAAGCTCAGCTACACCACCTATCCCGAGGACTGCACCCGCTCGCTCATCCAGTGGAGCTCGTCCGACGAGAACATTGCTACCGTGGAGGACGGCGTGGTCACCTTCAATGAAGCTGGCAACTTCGGCGACTTCACCATCACCGCCCGCTGCCCCGAGACGGGCAATGAGTCGAGCGTCAAGATGTCGATGCCCGCAGGTCTCATTCGCGAGCTGTTCCACGATCCCGACAATTATTCGTGGTGGAACGCCAAGCAGAGCGGCAACGGCTCGGAGTCGTCGCACGAGTGGCACTACGGCTACCTGACCGTGACGACCTACAACCAGAACGCAACCAACCAGCGCGGCGACTTCCGCTGCTGGAACACGAAGACCTACATCCACGCCGGCAACTATCCGCTCTTTGCCATCAAGATGGAGGACGCCCGCGACCTCTATGAGGAAATCACGTCGGTGGCCATCAACCTCGACACCAGCGGCGACGTGGACGGCACGAAGTACAGCGGCAACGTCGGCGGCTCGAACAACAAGTGGGCCCACGACTACAAGTGTGCCGACGGCAGCCACGTCTACGTCTACGACTTCGCCACTCAGAACTTCGCCACCGGCGGTCTGCTGCCGAAGGACAAGGTGGGCGCGTTCTCAACCTTCCAGATCAAGTATGCCGACATGCGCACCATCAGCCACCAGATTCAGTATCGGGTCTACTGGGTGCAGACGTTCAAGACGCTCGACGACATCACCGACTACCTCAAGAGCGAAGGCATTGAATACGAACAAGTTAAGTAAATAAACAGGAGAATCATGACAACGATAAAGAATATCCTAATAGCAGGTTGCGTGTGCTGCGGTATTGCCGCAGCCACCGCCTCCTGCCGTGAGAACGAATACGGCACGGTTGACCTGACAATGCCCGAGAACCAGTACACGCCCATTGCCGCCGACTTCAGCTACAGCGGCGTGACGGGCCTCTACACCACGGCCGACTTCCAGCGCGTCCGTCAGGCCCTGGCCAACGGCACCGCTCCGGCCGCCGTCCAGCAGGAGTTCCAGAACCTGAAGAACTCCAGTCTGGCCTCGAAGAGCCGCAAGGCCACGCCCCACGTGCAGATCGTGCGCGGCGACCCCACCGGCACCACCGAGAACACGCAGAACTACGGCGACGCCATGCGCGATGCGGCCGCTGCCTATCAGATGGCCATGCTCTGGCTGCTGACCGACGACGCCGACTATGCCGCCACGGCCTCGAAGATACTGATTGACTGGGCTCAGACCTGCACCACCATCACCTCAAACGACGCCGACTTCAACCTGGCTGCCGGTGCCCAGGGCTACACCTTCGCCCTGGCCGGACAGATGCTGATGGGCTACGACGGATGGACTGAGAGCCAGAAGACCGCCTTCAAGAACTGGATGAAGAACGTCTTCGGCAAGACCAACCGCGAATTCCTGGACAACCACGCCAAGGGCACCAGCTTCCAGAACGGCCACAAGAACGTCGACCGCACCCTCTGGGACGAGCACTACTGGTCGAACTGGGACATGGTGACGATGGCTTCCTATATGGCTATCGGCATCCTCTGCGAGGACGACGACATGGTAAACTTCGTGGTGAACTATTTCTACAGCGGCGCCGGCAACGGCTGCATCAAGAAGCTCATCCGCGGCACCCACACCGACCCGCTCGGCACGGGCGAGACACTCTGCCAGAACCAGGAGTCGGGCCGCGACCAGGGCCACGCCCAGATGTCGCTGGCCGTCTGCGCCCACCTCTGCCAGATGGCCTACAGCCTCTATCAGCAGAATCCCTCGGTGAAGGAGCTCGACTTCTTCGCTGCCGACGACAATGCCGTGCTGAAGATGGCTGAATACGTGGCCCTCTCGAACCTGCGCAACGGCACCGACGATGCCAACAAGACCGGCTCGTTCCTCGTCACGGCCACGCAGATGCCCTTCACGGAGTATCACCACTGCCCGGGCGCCTCGTCGGCCACCGACGACAACCTGCACACGCAGCTCAGCGAGACCGACCGCGGCGGTGCACGTCCCGGCTGGGAGATTATCCTCGCCCACTACAAGAGCCTTGGCTCCGGCTTCGTCTACACGAAGCAGATGGCCGACAAGATTCGTCCCGAGGGCGGTGCCGGCGAGCCCGCCAACCGTTACGGCATGAACAGCGGCGCCTTCGACCAGATTGGCTGGAACACGCTGATGCTGTATAAATAAGTGAAAAATCTCCCCGTAAGCTTTGCGGCAAATCCGTATTAAGGTTAGAATGTCTAATTTTAATACGGATTTTTTATGAAGAAAACATTACTTTTCGCAATGACGCTGCTCAGCAGCGTGATGGGCTGGGCCGGTGAGACGACCTACGCCCCGACTCTCGACGTCAACTTCCGCACGGCTGCGGGCAACACCGCCTGGCAGGTCGTCAAGAATGCAGCCGACGAAGGCAACACCGACTTCGAGCTGACCTCGACAGCCGGATTCTTCGCACTACAGAAGTACACCGTCAGCGACCTGCAGAATGCCTCGAAGCTGGTGCTCACGCTCACCGTAGGCTCCAAGTCGGGCGTCGACGCCGTGCGCCTCTGGTCGCTCCCCGTCAACGACTGGACGGCTGAGACGGGCATCGACGACCTCTATCCCCAGGTGAAAGAGGTGCTGGGCGTTGACCTGCGCGCCACCGAGGGCACACCCAACGAGCCGCTGGTCAAGGGCGCCAAGGTGGCAGGCAGTGATCCCGCCAAGGTGACCTATACCATCAGCGGCAACGCACTGGCCACCATCAAGGCCAACGCCGCTGCCGACGGCACCTTCACGATCATGCTGACCAACGACAACCTGACCAACAGCAACAACAAGCGCTCCTACCTGTCGAGCAACGAGGCCAACGACGAGGCCAACCGTCCCACGCTGGTGGCTACGACGGAGACGCCTGCCGTCGTCAACAAGACTACGGGTGAGGGCTACTCGACCCTGACCGATGCTTTCAATGCTGCCGTAGCCGCTGGTGCTGATGCCGATCTGCAGGTCTATGAGGATCAGAAACTTACGAGCCGTCTGACGCTGAACAAAGCCATCGCCATCACCGTCACCCCAATGAAGGACATCACCATCAAGGGCGGTCCCGGCATGATGTGGTTCCTGGTGAATGCCAGCGGCGGCGTGTTCAACATCGGCAACACCAACTATAAGATGACGCTCGACGGCGAAAGCAAGGCCATGACCATCGACGCAGCCGTGATTCAGCGCGAGAACAACGGCACGATGAACGTCACCAACGTGGAGTTCGTGGACTTCGACCTCAACGGGACGGCCCGCCTGCTGGGCGACAAGCAGCAGGGCGGCGTGCTGACCATCCAGGACATCACCGTCACCAACTGCCAGAATCCCAAGGGCGGCTTCGTCTATTCGCTGCGCGTGGCTAACGACGCCCTCGTGATGAAAGGCTATCTCAACATCGACGACGCCAGCACCGGCACGGCCATCTACAAGCAGGCCAACCTGAAGAGCGACGGCTCGACCGAGGGTCGCATCAAGATTGCCAAGACCGACGACGAGATTGAGTTCACGGCCTCGAAGGAACTCACCATCGACTGGGTGGGCCTCGACGGCAAGGAAGTGATGAAGGAGGGTGCGCTCGTGCTGATCGGCACGTCGGCCGCCAACGCTCCGCTCTTCAAGCTGCTCAGCGACCAGTGGTGGTTGGCACGCAAGGCCAGCAACGGCGACATGTACGTCACTCAGGTTGACCCTGCTCCCACGACGGTCATCACCACGCTCCAGAGCGACACCGACGACACGACAGACGCCGTCTACGACCTGCAGGGCCGCCGCGTCCAGCAGCCGGTGCAGCACGGTCTCTACATCGTCAACGGAAAGAAGATTCTTATTAAGTAAAAAGGAAAAGTGAAAAGTGAAAAATTTGCTACCGCTGTCCGAAAGTTAAAAACTGGCGCGGTAGCAAATTTCTCATTTCTCACTTCTCATTTCTCATTTCTTTGGATCCACTCAGTAGGCGTCGTTCCCTCCACCTTGCGGAAGGTGGCGAAGAACGACGTCTTCTTGAATCCACACTGCTCTGAGAGGGCAGTGATGGTGAACTGCTTGTGGCGACCGTCGCGGATGAGCTGCTTGAACTCCTCCAGACGATATTTGTTGATGTAGTCGTAGTAGGGCTCCTTGACGTAGAGCGTGAACACCTGCGAGAGCATTGACGGCGAGACGCCCAGCGCCACGGCGATGTCGCTCATCTTCGAATCGTTGTTCAGGTAGGGTTTCTTCTCTTTCACATAGTCCTCCACCTGAGCAAACAGACGCGCCAGCTCCTCGTCCTTCACCCGCGACTTGGAATATTTTTCTTCGGGTGCCGTCTTCATTTCCTCAATCAGGGCATTCTCCGTCTCGACATGCTCCTGCAGCAGCAGCTTCGTGCGCCGCCGCCAGCTGCGCCACCAGAGCAGCAGCGCGAGCGAGATCACCACCAACGCCGCCTCAAGATAGAACAGCCACGTGGGCAAGACGTAGACCGTATAGCCCACCGTGCTGCCCTCCAGGCCCGACAGTCGCATCTCCAGCGTGTGGCGACCGGGCATGAGGCCCGTCAGCTCTATGGGCTGCCCGACGTTGCCCCGCTGCCACTGGTCGGCCTCGTCGGTGCGCCATTCGTAGATGTCGCCCTGATGCTGGGCATAGTCGACGATGGCCGGCTGCACGACGAGCTTGCGGGCCACGATGTTCCATCCCACCCACAGCTCGCGGCGGTCGTTGGCCTCGAGCAGTTCGTTGGGCGCCAGCTGCGTCTGACCCGTGATGACGTAGTCGGCCTCGATGGGGATGTGCATCGCCGCCAGCGAGTCGGAGGCAAAGTGGCGCTTGTCGGCCACCATCAGTCCCTCGTTGGTGGCTATCCAAATGTAGCGGTCGTCCATGCCGAGCGTGCCCGTGGAGACGATGTCGCCCTGCAGGCCCCAGCCGTGGGTGAGCTGCAGCAGCGTGCCCCGCCGGCTGTCCACGCGAAAGAGGCCCTTCTCGGTCGACACGTAGCGCACGCCGTCGGCGTCGGCCATGAAGTCCATGCACTTCTCACCCAGCAGCCCCTCGGGCAGGGTCACCTCGGAGAAGTCGGTCATCAGGGCGTCCGTGCGGTAGACGCTCATCGGCGAGCGGGCATAGATGCTGTCGCCAAGGCTGGTGAAGATGAGTCGCGGCACGTCGTTGAAGAATCCGTTGGGGAACCCGTCGACCTTGATCTCCCGTTCGCGGCGCAGGAAGATGCACATGTTCGACGTGCTGCCGATCCAGGCGTTGCCCATGCGGTCGAACAGCAGGCTATGCACGCTCAGCGGCAGCTTCGAGTTCTTCTCAGTATAGTTTTTCAGCACCTTCGGACCGTCGGCGTCGTCATTGATGATGAACAGGCCCTCGCCCGTGACGGCCCACAGCTGACCGTCGGGGCTGACCTTCATGTCCATCACTGAGGCCCACGTCAGCTGCTGGCAGTCGGGGATGCGGCTCAGGCGGTGGCTGCCGGTGTCGAAGCGCAGCAGTCCGCCGTCGAAGGAGCCTACATAGTAGGCGTCGCCGTAGCGGCAGAACCCCATGATGTGGAGCATGTTTTCGCGCGAAGTGTCGATATAGCGGGCGTCGCACGTCTCGGTGTCAACCACCCAGAAGCCGCCCCTGACGGCGATGAGGCGCGTGGGGCCGTCGCTCAGCGTGGCCGTCACCTTCATGCCGCGGGTGGAGAACGCGCCGCACTCGTAGGGCCTGAAGACGGGGTAGGCGCTTCCCGTCACGGTCAGTCCACTCTGATACATACCTACCCAGTCCGTCCCGTCGGCCGTGCGCAGATAGGTGTAGACTGCGTCGGTGGGCAGTCCGTCCGCGTTGCTGAAGGTCAGCTCCACCCGCGACGTACGGGCGTTGAGCAGATAGGCACCGCTGCCGTCGCTGGCCACGCAGAGGCGGCCGTCGCCGACGGCATGCACGTCGTTGACCACATTCGACACCGCCTCCACGCGCCGCCACTGGCCCGTCGCGGTGCTCATGGCGTAGAGGCCGTTGCTCTTGGTGCCCACGTAGAGCGAGTCGCCCACGATGTCGAAGCGGCTCAGGCCCGACGGCTGGTTGAGCGGGAAGTAGCGGTGCTGGCCCGTCCGCCGGTCGATGGCCAGCAGGCGGTGGCGCAGCGTCAGCCACAGCCAGTCGCCCTGCAGTCGCAGACAGCGCACGCTGCTGTTCTCCTGCGGCCCGTCGTCGCTGAGCTGCAGGGCGGTCAGCCGGTCGTGGCGGTCGATGGCATAGAGCCCGGTGCGCCCGCCGACGTAGACCGTGTCGCCCGCCACGAGGATGCACTCGGTCAAATCCACCTCGGGCGCCACGCGCTGGAACGACGACTCGTAGCGCCGCAAACGGTAGATGCCGCTCTTCGTGGCCGCCCAGACGTTGCCCTCGTCGTCGACGGCCAGTTCATGGCAGAACGAGGGCTGACCGTCGGTCTGCCGTGGCAGCGCATAGCTGCGCAGGGTGACGCCGTTGTAGAGCGCCACGCCGTTGCTCGTGCCGATCCACATCTTGCCCGAGGGATCCTCGCACAGCGTGGTCACCGACATGCCGGGCAGCCCGTCGCGCAGCGTCAGCCAGCGCATGTCCTGGGCCCGCAGTCCCATAGCCGTCAACGTCAGGGCTGCAAAGCCAACGATGAATCGCAGAATCATTCTCATAAGTGCGGTTAGTATTTCTGCGACAAATTTACAAAATTTAGCGAAACACTCGCATGCGGCCGTCCACACTTTAACTTTTTTTAGCTCCATCCCCGAAAATTGTAACTACTCAGCACCCCCATGGCATGAGTAGTTGCCTTACTGTTGCACGACAGCAAGTATAGCGTTGTATTTTGAGTTCCCGTTCTTCATGGCAGTTTCCGCTATGGAATGTAGCTTGGCAAAATCGTCAGCGCCT
>JAFTGI010000199.1 GCA_017458195.1 Prevotella sp. | reverse complement strand
GAACGGTATGCTGACCGACGAGAAGGTTAAGACGCTGGCTTACTATGACGTGGTGAACTTCGCCCGCCGGATCAACTGTCCGGTCTACCTGACATGGGGTTTCAACGACAACACTTGTCCCCCGACGACGAGCTACATCGTCTGGAACCTGATCAGTGCGCCGAAGGAAAGCCTGATCACTCCCATCAACGAACACTGGACCAGTGACGCCACTAACTATGGCCAGATGGAATGGATCAAGGCTCACCTGAAATGACGGGATTCCACGGATTGTCGCGATGGAAGACATTGTCTGTCGTGACCTGACGGGCTTCCTTCTTTGTAAGCTGACGGCTCCAGAATACGCGACCCTCAACGGCTGCCCCCTCGCCGGTGTTCTCAAACTCGGCGTAGCGGGCAGTTTTTTCGCGCTGCGGTTCCCAGCGGTGCCAACCCTCGGGCACGACGGCAGCAGGCAGCTGGCAGTGCATGAACAGCGTATAGCCATAGTCGCGCCAAGGACGGCCTAAGTATAGCTTCGTCACGTCGGGAGCGGTGCGCACGGAGCATGCGTTAAAGACATAGCCGAAGGGTTGGTCGGCCGGTGTGGAGGCCGCAGTGATGTAGCTGTTGGCCTTGCAGTAGATGTCGCACTGTTCAAACCAAGCCGTCGAAGGACCGAAGATAAAGTCGGTCGTCCCCTCAATGTAACAATGGTCAAAATAGTGGCGGCATCCGGCGTTGCCCGTGTAGATAGTGTCCTGATGGCCAAGGAAGCGGCAGTTGATGAACGTCAGGCGGTCGCCTTCAGTATGCAGGGCAACAGCCTGTCCCAGCCGGGCCGAGTTGTTCTCTATGGTGATATTCTTCAGCGTGATGTCGCTGCCCTCAATCTTCAGTGTGTAAGTGCGGAAAGTGCCCATGCCGTTCGGGTGCTCAAAGGTCTTGATGTTGGCATGGTCGTCCCACGTGATGATGGTCGCGTCGCGGTCTTCACCACAGATTTCGACGTTCTGCAGCCACTGGGGGACGATGAGTTTCTCCTTGTAGACACCCCGTTTGACAAAGATGACCTTGTGGTAGTCCATGAAGGCACGGCACACCTCGATGGCCTCGCCGACATTGCGGAACTGCCCCGTGCCGTCGCGGGCGACGACAAGCGTGTCGGGATTGTCATACTTGCCGGCAGCACCGGCCTGGATGGAGAGAGAAAGCAGAATTAGGGTCAGTAGTTTATTCATTTTCATAATACTTGTGAAATTTCCTTCAGGTCTTGCACTTGCTTAAGGCTGTTCATAATGGAGCGCACATTCTCACGGTCGTAGACACGGATGTCGATGCTGCCCTCGAAGATGCCGTCCTCAGTGGTGAATATCATCTTGCGCATGTCGACGTTCAGCTGATTCGAGATGACACGCGTCACGTCGTTGACCAGGCCGCGCCGGTCAATGCCCGACATCCGGATGGTGGCATCAAAGAAGAGTTTTTTGTGCATGTCCCACTTCACGTCGAGGATGCGGTTGCCGTAGCTGGCTTTTAGCTTGTTGGCCACAGGGCAGGCACGCTTATGGATGACGATGCGGTTCTTGTTGTCTATATAGCCGAGGGCGTCGTCGCCTGGGATAGGGTGACAGCAATCCTGGAACAGATACTGCGTGATGTTTTCGTCGGTGATGTAGACGGGCTTCTTACGGTTGAACTTCTCCGGGACGATGAACAGTTCGGGCTGTTGTGCCTCCTCGTCGGATTTCTTCGACTTAACAAAGGGAACGTACTTACGCCATCCTCCGCCGGAATTGCCGCTGTTGTCTGCCTTCTTCTTGTTCTTTCCCTTCAGCTCGTCGAGATCCTCGTCGCCAAGTGTCAAGATGTGGTCGCCTATGGCCTGGAAGAATTCTTCGCGCCGTTCGCCGTCATGGAAGTGTGCCAGCTGGTCGGCCAGCGAGATGGACGGCTCAAAGCCATGCTTGGTGAGCCACTCGTTGAACAGTTCTTCGCCCACCTTCTGTTTCTCGCGGCTTTCGCGCCTCAGGATGGCCTGGATCTTAGCCTTGGCCTTAGCCGTCGAGGCGAAGTTTATCCACGAAGGCTGCACATGCTGTGATTTTGAGGTAAGGATTTCCACCTGGTCGCCCGAGTTGAGGCGGTGGCTCAGGGGCACGAGCTTGTGGTTCACCTTGGCTCCGATGCAATGGCTGCCGAGGAAGGTGTGGATTGAGAAAGCAAAGTCGAGGACCGTGCAGTCGGCAGGCATCGTCTTAATCTCACCCTTGGGCGTGAAGACGAATATTTCGCTGGCAAAGAGGTTGAGCTTGATGGCATCAAGGAAGTCCATGGCGTCGGGCTGCGGGTCGTCGAGAATTTCCTTGATGGTGTGAAGCCACTCGTTGAGTTCACTCTCATCCTCACTGTACTCGTCGCCCTCCTTGTATTTCCAATGAGCTGCGAGCCCCTGTTCGGCAATCTCATCCATGCGGTCGGAACGGATCTGGACTTCAATCCAATGGCCCTGCTTCGACATCAGCGTGACGTGCAAAGCCTGATAGCCGTTGGCCTTGGGATGGTTGACCCAGTCGCGCAGACGGTCGGGATGACTCTTATAGATTTGGCTCAGCTCTACATAGATGTTGAAGCACTCCTTGGCCTCGGTCTCGCGACTTGTAGGCGTAAAGATGATGCGCACGGCCAGGATGTCGTAGATCTCATCGAACGTGACGTGCTTATTCTGCATCTTACTCCATATAGAATAAGGTGTCTTGACACGCTCGCGGATATGATACTTCAGGCCCATGCGCCCGAGCATCTCCTCGATGGGCGCCGTGAACTGGTCGAACAGTTCGTGGCGCGACACCTGGGTCTGCGCCAGCTTGCGCTCAATGGCTGCATAGTCATCAGGATGTTCAAAGCGGAAGCTCAGGTTCTCGAGCTCTGACTTGATCTTGTAGAGGCCCAGCCGATGCGCCAGCGGTGCATAGAGGTAGAGCGTCTCTCCTGCAATCTTGTATTGCTTGTTGGCAGGTTGCGACTCGAGCGTTCGCATGTTGTGCAGGCGGTCGGCTATCTTGATGAGGATCACGCGGATGTCCTCGCTCATCGTGAGGAGCAGTTTCTTGAAGTTTTCCGCCTGAGCAGAAGCCTGCACTCCGAAGATGCCTCCCGAAATCTTGGTCAGACCGTCGACAATCTGCGCAATCTTCTGGCCAAACATGTTCTCGATGTCTTCCACCGTATAGTCAGTGTCCTCAACGACATCGTGGAGCAGGGCTGCGCAGATGCTTGTGGACCCCAAGCCTATCTCGCTGCACACGATTTGAGCCACCGCTATCGGGTGCATGATGTATGGCTCACCTGACAGTCGTCGGACGCCCTTGTGGGCCTGCCGTGCGAAGTTGAATGCCTTGGTTATAATGTCGACCTTCTTGCGATGTCGCGACTTGAGATAGTCGCCGACCAGTCGCTCAAAGGCGTCGTTGATCATTTTGTCGTCAGCTTCTTCACGTCTGACTTGTTCTTCATCTGTATTCATACAACGTTCCTCCTCTGCAGAAATGATTATTTCACCCTGAGCTTCTTGCCCGACTGGATGTTGTTGCCACGGATGCCGTTGAGTTTGCGCAACTTGGCAACTGTGGTGCCGTTACGCCGTGCAATAGCTGAAAGGGTATCGCCCCGACGAACCGTGGTATAGCTTGCGCCGCGGCCGCGTCTTGACTTTGAGCGTGAACTTTTCGCCACGACCGGCGGTTGTGTTACGGCAACCTCGGCACGCTTCAGCTCGACATCAGTTGCATAGATGGAATCCTGCAAGTCGATGAAGCGGGTGACGTCGGCTATGGGCAGGCGAAGCGTGGCAGGTGCCGTGAGTCCCGAAACGACGTCGCGCCGATAGACAGGATTGAGCGAACGGAGCATCTGCATGTCGAGATTGCAGACGCGGGCGATGTTCCCAAACGTCACATTGCGGTTGATGACCACCGTGTCGGTCTTTGCCGGCAGTTCCGACCGCATCGGGCAGATGTTGTGCTCACAATAATAGTTCATCACGTAGTTGGCTGCGATGAAGGCCGGCACGTAGCCTCGGGTCTCTTGCGGCAAGTAGGGGTAGATGCGCCAGTAGTCGCGCTCGCCGCCTGCCGGATGGATGGCCTTGTTGATGTTCTCGGGGCCGCAGTTGTATGCTGCGATGACGAGATTCCAGTCGCCGAAGATCTTATACAGGTCGCGCAAGTAGCGGGCGGCGGCATAGCTCGACTTGATGGGATCGCGGCGCTCATCGACATAGTTGTTGACTTCGAGTCCGTACTGCTTGCCTGTCGTAAGCATGAACTGCCAGAGCCCTGTTGCACCTGCACGTGAGACGGCCGTCGGGTTGAGAGCCGACTCGATGACAGGCAGATACTTCAGTTCCAGAGGCAGCTGATAGGTCTCAAGGGCTTCTTCGAAGATTGGCATGTAGAAGTTGGCTGCCCCCAGCATAATGCTGACCGAGCGGCGCAGACGGCCCGTGTAGCGGTCGATGCATGCCCGCACCACATCGTTGTAAGGCATCTCCATGATGGTCGGCATGCGCTGCAGACGGTCGATGTAGACGTCACGCTCAAACAGCGGATTCTCGTCTGTCGTACGGCAGTCATTGTCAGTCTGCAGATAGGCCTGCGAAGAATAGAGGCTCAGAAGGCTGTCAGGGTTGACATCCATAGCCTCAGGAAAGTCAATCTGCTCAACTTCGCCATCCTCGTCAGTCACAATTATTTCATCGTCGTCCACCTCGACCTGAGCTTGCATTGAAGCGAAGCCAAGGGATAGGCAGGCAAATAGGAATGTTGTTTTCTTAATCATCGTTTTACATTAAAAGTTCAAACTGCAATTCACGCCTACCGACGTGGCATACAGCGGGTTACTACTGATGACGCCCGGACCAGAGGGCATCACCGACGGACGCACCTTGAGCGAGAGGTCCTTCGAAAGGTCAAACTCTGACAGCTCGGCGTCGACGTAGGCGTCAATCACCGAAATGGCGTAGACGCCGACCATGACAAAGAAGCTCAGGTCGCGCCAGCGACGGTAGCGGTCCTTGCGTTTCTTGAATATGGTCTTATAGCGCTCCTCATTCGAGGAGTTGATTTGGCGGCCCAGATGCATGAACTTGTTGTAACTCTGCGTCGTAGGGTCGTCGTCCATGATGTCGAGATATGCCTGGGCATAGTCCTTATACATCATGTTGTTCCAGTTCATGGCATAGATACAGCCGACGAATCCGCCATAGACGATGGGCAGCTTCCAGTATTTGCGGTTGTAGATCTGACCGCCTCCGGGAATGACCAGGGCCAGCCACAAGGCGCGTTGCGGGTCAGGGCGCCATGTCGACCAGTCGCGTGCCGGTCGGCGTTGAACTATTTGCCTGCCCTCAATGATTCCGCTATTTCCTTTGTCGACAATCAGGGTCGTATCGTCTGGCAAGGCCTGATACATCGAGTCGAGCATCATGACGATAGAGTCTGACACCTCCGTCTGGGCCGAAGCATCACCCCACCCTAACATCAGCGCTGCAAGAATGTATAGTCGGAATCCCCAGCGTCTCATTGGTTTTGACCTTCAATAGCGTTCAAGATACGCGTCAGTTCGTCCTGACTGGTGAAAGGAATGCTGATCTTGCCGCGTCCGTTGGCGGTGAACGACAGTTGGACCTTGGCATTCAGGCGGTCGGCAAGGCGCTTCTTCATTGCGTCGAATTCCTTCGGCAGCTGGGCCTTGGTGGCAATCTTCTTGCGTATGCCCTGCACGTCCTCACCATTTTTCAGCAGCTGCACCATCTCCTCCACCTTGCGCACGGAATACTGATTCTTGAGCACATCACGGAACAGCTTCAGCTGCATCGACGGTGAATCGAGCGCCAGTAGCGCACGGGCGTGTCCCATGTCAATCTCGCGGTTCTTCAGTGCCATCTGAATCTGGGCGGGCAACTTCAACAGGCGCATATAGTTGGTCACGGCCGTACGGCTCTTTCCTACACGCTCAGAAATCTTTTCCTGAGTCATGCCGCTCGTCTCAGCCAGATGCTCATAGGCCAGGGCAATCTCGATGGCATTAAGATCCTCGCGCTGGATATTCTCTACCAGAGCCAGTTCCATGACGCTCTCATCGTCAGCCGTACGGATGTAGGCGGGAATGGACTTCAGTCCTGCCAGCTGGGAAGCCCTCCAGCGGCGCTCGCCGGCAATGATCTGATAATGGTCGGGCGCCACCTGTCGCAAGGTTATTGGCGCGATGATGCCCATGTTCTGGATGCTGGCGGCCAATTCCTGCATGGCCGTCTCGTCGAACTCTCGGCGGGGCTGGTCGGGGTTCGGCTCAATCTGTTCTATAGGAATCTCATTGAGGTTGGATGATCCCTGAGTCTTCACGTCGGTGGTGTCAATCAGCGCGTCAAGGCCGCGCCCACTGCCAATGTCGTCGAGGCCGCGCCCCAGCACGCCTTTGTCGTATTTCTTCCTAACAGCCATTATTTCAGGTTTTTACTGATTATTTCCTTTGCCAGGGCAAGATGATTCTTTGAGCCGGTAGAGTCGGCATCGTAGAGGATGACGGGCAGACCGTGTGAGGGACTTTCCGAGAGCTTGACGTTGCGCTGAATGACGGTCTTGAACACCAGTTCCTGGAAGTGACGCTTCACCTCGTCGTAGATCTGGTTAGCCAGACGCAGGCGTGAGTCGTACATCGTCAGAAGGAAGCCTTCGATCTCGAGTTTAGGGTTGAGCCGCGATTTGATGATCTTGATGGTGTTGAGCAATTTCGAAATTCCCTCAAGGGCAAAGTATTCGCACTGCACGGGGATGATGACCGAGTCGGCTGCCGTCAGGGCATTCACCGTGATGAGTCCCAACGAGGGCGAACAGTCGATGAGTATATAGTCGTACTCATCGCGCACGGGTTCAAGCAGGCGCTTCACCACGCGCTCACGGTTCTCAATGTTGAGCATCTCTATCTCAGCGCCCACCAGGTCGATGTGACTCGGCACGATTTCAAGTCCGTCAATGTCAGTCATATAGATGGCGTCGCGCACGTCGGTATGATTGGTGATGCATTCATAGAGCGAGCACTCCACCTCCTTGATGTCTACGCCCAGTCCGCTCGAGGCGTTGGCCTGAGGGTCGGCGTCGACCACAAGTACCTTCTTTTCAAGTGTTGCCAGCGATGCAGCCAGGTTGATCGTCGTGGTGGTTTTCCCGACGCCTCCCTTCTGATTGGCTAATGCTATTATTTTTCCCATTTCAATCTTTTTCTCCTTTTTACTAAAATTAGGATGCAAAGTTACGAAAAAAAATCCTAACCACCACCAATCAGCATACATTTTAAGTATTTTTGCACACACCTTTAAAAGAAAAGCACCGCTTTTCCCCGGGAAAAGTACCGCTTTTCTCTGAGAAAAGTACCGCTTCTCTGGGGGAAAAGTACCGCTTTTCTCGCCTTAAAGTACCGCTTTGTTTTTCAAAAGAAACGGAATTGTTTGGCTTTTCGCTCCCTTTTTTGTACCTTTGCACGCAAAAACGTAAAACAGAATGGCAAAACCCTCAAGACCCCTTATACTGATTTCCAATGACGACGGCTATGAAGCCCGGGGCATCAACTGCCTCGTTGACATGCTCAGCCCCATGGCCGACATCGTCGTCTGCGCCCCAGAAGGTCCCCGTTCAGGCTTCTCGTGCGCCTTCTCTGCCACTACGCCCCTGCTGCTGACCCTTCGCCAGCGACGTGAGGGCGTGGAGATCTGGTCGTGCAACGGCACACCTGTCGACTGCGTGAAAATGGCTCTGGCTGAAATCATAACCGACCGCCGTCCAGACATGGTCATCGGTGGCATCAACCACGGCGACAATGCCTCGGTGAATTCCCACTACAGCGGCACGATGGGCGTCACCATTGAAGGCTGCATGAAGTATATTCCTTCGGTGGCCTTTTCTATCTGTGACCATCGTGCTGATGCCGACTTCGAGCCGCTGCGCCCCTACATCGTCGAGTTCACCCGCCGCGTGCTGGCCGAAGGACTGCCTAAGGGCGTCTGCCTGAACATCAACTTCCCGGTGGTCGAAGCCTTCAGCGGGGTCAGAGTATGCCGGATGGCCGAGGCTTCGTGGACCAACGAATTGCGCAAATGCCACCATCCGCGCGGCTACGACTACTACTGGATGGTGGGCACCTACCAGAACGACGAGCCCGAGAGCGACGACACCGACAACTGGGCATTGCAGCACGGCTATATCGCCATCACGCCTACGACCATCGACGTGACGGCCTACGAAGCCTTGCGGCAGATGAAGGATTGGGAAAAATGAGGTATTATCTGATAGCCGGTGAGGCCAGTGGCGACCTCCATGCCTCGCGACTGATGCGGGCGTTGCGGACGGAAGACCCTGATGCACAGTTCCGTTGCATCGGGGGCGACCTGATGCAGGCTGAGGGTGGCACGTTGGTCCGCCATTATCGTGAGCTGGCCTACATGGGTTTCGTGCCCGTCCTGCTCCACCTGCCCACCATTCTGGGCAATATGAGCCGGTGCAAGCACGACATCGAGGCGTGGCGGCCCGACGTGGTTATACTAGTCGACTATCCGGGCTTTAACCTCAGCATCGCCAAGTATGTGCACCGCCGCGGTGTCTGTCCGATCTATTATTATATTTCGCCGAAGATCTGGGCGTGGAAGGAATATCGCATCAAGAGCATCAAGCGCGACGTCGACGAACTGTTCTCCATCCTGCCCTTCGAGGTTGCATTCTTCGAGGGCAAGCACCACTATCCTATCCATTATGTCGGTAATCCGACGGCCGACGAGGTGGCTGAATTTAAGGCTGCAAATGCCGACGCAGGACAGCGGCCACGACCCGTCATCGCCTTGCTGGCCGGTTCGCGCCGGCAAGAGATCAAGGACAACCTGCCCGCCATGATCGAGGCTACGAGACAACTCTCAGCTGACTACGACCTGATGCTGGCCGGAGCCCCAGGCATTGACGAAGATTACTACGCGAAATTCATTGAGGGAAGCGACGTGCAGCTGGTGAAGAACCGCACCTACGAACTGCTTTCGACGGCACATGCCGCCTTAGTCACCAGTGGTACTGCCACCCTCGAGACGGCCCTGTTCGGCGTGCCTCAGGTGGTTTGCTATGAGACACCTCTGCCCCGTCTTATCGGCTATCTGCGAAAGAAGATATTGAAGGTGCGCTACATCTCGCTGGTTAACCTTATTGCCGACCGCGAGGTGGTGCGCGAACTCGTGGCCGACTCGTTCAGCATTGCCAACATCCGCAGTGAGCTTGAGAAAATCCTCAACGGGCCAGCCCGTCAGGAGATGCTTGAAGGCTATGAGGAAGTGCATCGCCGGCTCGGCAAGGAACAAGCACCGCTAAACGCTGCCCGCATCATGCGGCGGCTTCTGACTTCCGCTTCTGCCAAATCTCAACAGAATTAATGATGTTCTGCCATAGTATGTAGCACCCTGGGCCCACTGACGAGAGGGGGTTCAGGTAGGTATAGGCTATCCAGATGGCAAAGGCCGTGTTCTTCTGGCCAAGAGCCTGACCGGCTTCCTGCGTACGGCCGAAGTAATGGCCGATGAAGCGCCCTACGGCAAACTGCACCACGCAGAGCACCAGTCCAAGCAGGGCGATGCTGAGCAGCAGGGCGACGGTGGTCTGTGCGTGGACAATGTTCTTCACCGTCGTGCCCGTGACGATCATCAGCGAGCAGCCCCACATATAGTAGCTGAGGTCGCGCACCGAGATGATCCAGCGGTGCAGCCGGTGCATGTAGTGCTTTACGACATAGGCCAAGGCCATTGGCACGACGAGCACAAGCAGCACTTCGTAGAAAATCTTCAGGAAGGCCTCCATGAAGGTGATGTGGGCCGACTTCTCAATCATGGGGAAGCAGATGGGCACCAACAGCACCGTCAGGAAGTTCGACAGGAAGGTGTAGGTCGTCGTCTGTTCAAGCGAGCCGCCCAGCTTCTGCGTCACCACAGCGGCCGCCGTTGCGCAGGGCGAGATGATGCACATCAGGATGGCTTCCATCAGCACCAGGCTGTCGCCTTGCAACCGGTAAGCCAGAATGACACCCATGCAGATGACCACCAGCAGCACATTGAACACGCTCACCCACAGATGCCACATCACGGGGCGCAATGCATGGAAATCGACCTTGCAGAACGTGACAAAAAGGATGAGAAACATGAACAACGGCAGGATGGCCTCGAAGATGGGCGCAAAGAACAGAGCCGCCCCGTCGAGTGCCGGCACGAAGGCAAACACGAGATAGAGCAATGTGCCCAAAGTCATCGAGACGGGCAGCGTCCAATCCTTTACAAAACGAATCACATCCATATCGGAGCGCAAAAGTACACAAAAAAATTGATAATTAGTCTTTAATAATTATTAAATTATTTGGTTAGTCCGACAAATTGATGTAAATTTGCTCACAGAACATTCAGACCTTTATATTTACAACTAAAAACCAAACATTATGGATTACAAGATTATTGACATCGAAGGTGTTGGCGACGTGTATGCTGAGAAGCTCATTGCCGCAGGTATCAACAAGGTGAGCGAACTGCTCGACAAGTGCGATGCTCCCAAGGGCCGCAAGGAACTGGCTGAGGCAACCGGCATCAGCGAGAAGCTGATTCTGCGCTGGACGAACCATGCCGACCTGTTCCGTATCAACGGCGTAGGCCCTCAGTTCGCCGAACTGCTTGAGAAGGCCGGCGTCGACACCGTGAAGGAGTTCCGCCATCGTGTAGCTGAGAATCTGCAGCCGAAGCTTGAGGAAGTCAACGAGCAGTATCACATCTGCGGCCGCGTGCCCGCTGTTGTTGAGGTGCAGAAGATGATTGACCAGGCCAAGGAGCTTGAGCCCCGCATGACCTACTAAGTTTGTTCTTTAGGCCAATTGACGAGATACACCTGTTCGGTGGCTCGCGTCAGGGCCGTGTATAGCCAATGGATATAGTCGGGCGTCAGCATGTCGTCGGTCATGTATCCTTGGTCGATATAAACGTGGACCCATTGTCCTCCCTGAGCCTTGTGGCAGGTGACGGCATAGGCATATTTCACTTGAAGGGCGTTGTAATAGGCATCGCCCTTCAAGGCTTTTAGGCGGTCGGCCTTCAAGGGCACGTCGGCATAATCCTCCATCACTTTATTGTATAGTTGTTCCTGCTGCTCGCGCGTCAGGGCTGGAGCCTCGGTGGTCAGCGTGTCGAGCATCACCTTGGCCGTCAGTTCATAGTCGTCGTAGTCAGGGAATTGCAGGGTCACGTCGGCGAAATGGAAGCCATAGAGTTCCTCCTCGTTCCTCACCTTGTAGACGACGCAACGATCGCCGTTGGCAAGGAAAGGGATTTCCTTCTTCGGAGCCCAGAAATAATTGTTCTTCACCACCATCAGCTGGTCGCCACGTGTCAGTCGCTCCTCGCGGTCAAGCACGGTGTTGCGGATGCCCTGGTTGTAAATGTTGGCGCGCTTGTTCGAGCGGCAGACGACGACCGTCTCGTCCTGCCCCGCCCGACTGTAGCTGCCTGCCAGATGTTCGATGAGCTCGTCGCCCCTGACGATACTGATGTCCGTAAAGCCCTGAAGTTTCAGACGGGGCAGCTGGGTGATGTCGTCATGCGTGATCATCTGTCTGACCATCGTCGCGTTATAGAGGATGCCCGACTCTTGGCTCTGACGCAGCACCTCGTTCAGGTCGGCCTCATAAACCGTCAGCCCGTACTGCCGAAGCACATTGCCCATCAGGGCAGGAGCCTCCTCCTCGCCGACTGGCGGCAGCTGGGCACCGTCGCCAATAAGCATCAGCCGGCAGTTGCGCCCTTGGTAGACATAGCTGATCAAGTCGTCGAGCACATCGCCCGAGCCGAACATGTCGCCCGATGATGCATGCGAAACCATCGAGGCCTCGTCGACGATGAACAGCGTGTCGGTATGCAGGTTGTCGTTCAGCCGGAAAGCAGACAGGTCGCCAGCCGTCTGTTGGCGGTAGATGCGGCGATGGATCGTGTAGGCTGCCTCCCCGGCATAAAGTGAGAACACCTTGGCAGCCCTCCCCGTCGGGGCCATCAGCACGAGCTTCTGTCCCATCCCGACCATGGCCTTCACCACGGCTGCCGCCAAAGTTGTCTTGCCGGTGCCGGCCGAACCGCGAAGCACCATCACCGGGCGGTCGGCCCTGACGTCGGTCATGAATGCGGCCAGCACCTCCGAGGCCCTCAGCTGCTCGGCCGTCGGCGCCATCTGTCCAAAGGCAGAACGGATGCGATAGATGAATTCTGTAGCTAACATGACTGCAAAGTTAGTCATTTTCGAAAAAACTAAGCGGGCTTTAACTCCCTTTAACGCCTCATGCAATGGAAACTAACTGAAAAAGTCGTAACTTTGCACCCTGAAGTATGAGACGTTCAGATTTCTACATCAACCTGCTGCTCCTCCTGCTGGCCGTAGCCCTCGTGGCTATCTGTGCCCGCAGCATTGCCACCGAGGCGCAAAGCAGCCACAAACAAACGACGACAGAACATGCAAGCCAGAAATAGTAACAGACAGCGACTGATCCTGCGCATCGGGCGGGGAACCATGTCGTTCGCCACGTTCAGCGAAGAAGATGACCGACAGCCGGCCATCCTCTACGAACCCTATGTCGTAAAGAGCGGCGTCTCCATTGCCGCCAACCTGCGCGAGGCCTTCAAGACCAGCGACCTGCTGCTTCAGGCTCCGCCGCGCGTGCGGCTCATGCTCGACACCGACGTGCTCCTCGTGCCTGTCGACCTGTTCAGTGAGCAGTCCATGGACGACATGCTCCATCATGCCTTCCCCCAGACCGAGCCTGATGCCACCTACTTCAATGTCGTGCCTGACCTCAACTGCGTGGCCCTCTTTGCCATCAACCGCGACTTGCGTCTCGTCGTCGACGACCACTTCAGCGACGTTCAGGTCATCGCTGCCGCAAGCCC
Organism: Prevotella sp.; assembly: GCA_017458195.1. GTDB lineage: Bacteria > Bacteroidota > Bacteroidia > Bacteroidales > Bacteroidaceae > Prevotella. The sequence goes on along the minus strand of JAFTGI010000199.1, from coordinate 29,393 downwards.
CGTCTGGCGCCACCTCCATCAGCGCAGCTACACCGGTGCATCGCGCAAGCTTTTCGGCTATTTCCATGAGCGCCGCCTCGATGTGTTCAGCTTCCAGCAGAACCGTTTCCGCTTCTTCAATTCCTACGAAGCCGGGCGCAGCCACGACGCGCTCTACTTCCTGCTCTACGTCTGGCGTCAACTGCAGCTCAGCGCCGCTGACGATGAACTCCACATCGCTGGCGATGCCCCTGATTCGGAATGGCTCAATGCCCAGCTGCGCCGCTACCTCAGTCATGTCTTCACCGTCAACCCACAGGCCGACTTCCTGCAGTCTGCCGTCCAGCTGCCCAAAGGAATGCCCTACGACATGCAAACACTACTGCTTAAAGGCCGATGAGAATCATTACAGGAAAATACAAGGGCCGCCGCTTCGACATTCCTCGCACCTTCAAAGCCCGTCCGACGACAGATTTCGCAAAGGAGAACATTTTCAATGTCCTGACGCAGTACATTGATTTCGACGATGCCACGGCGCTCGACCTTTTCGCCGGCACGGGGAGCATCACGCTCGAACTGCTCTCCAGAGGTTGCAGCCGCGTCGTCTGCGTCGAGCTCGACCGCGACCACCATCGCTTCATCACCGACTGTCTGAGGAAGCTGGATGTCCGCGAGACCTGCCTGCCCATCCGCGGCGACGTCTTCCGCTTCCTGAAGACCTGCCATCAGCAGTTCGACTTCATCTTCGCCGATCCTCCCTACGCTCTGCCTGACCTTCCCCAGATTCCCGACCTCGTCCTCGGGCGCCAGCTGCTTAAGCCTGACGGCATCTTCGTCTTCGAGCATGGTCAACAGAACGACTTCTCTGCCCATCCACACTTCGTGGAACACCGCCAGTACGGCAGTGTGAATTTTTCAATATTCAGATAATTCTTTGGTGATGGTACGCAGGTAAAAGACCTGCGGAAGTGCGGGATTCTTATTCGAAAATGGCGCTTCTCGAAAGTAATATAGGGGTATATTACCTTCAAGAAGCGCCACTTTTTAATTCGTCTGCATCTTCAACGTAATGGGCTTAAGGCCTGAGGTCGTGGCTGTTAAGGTAATCGGGCCCGCCTCACGTGTACTACGAAGAATGACGGTGCATGTACCGTTGTATAGGCGGCGATGATTACCGACAGTCATTTCATCGGAATTGATGTCGCCGTTGATGACACCTACAATCTCGGCGTTACCACTGATGGAGAAATTCACATCGGCGTCAGTTGTCTGCACGCGGCGCCCTTTCTTGTCGACGGCCACGATGCGCACGTGCTGCAGGTCTTGTCCGTCAGCTTTCCATGCTTGTTGGTCAGCTTCGGCAATCAGTTTTGTTGCCTCCGTCGTGGTCTCTATGGCGTGGCGGGCAACCACTTTTCCTGCTGTGCGGGCAATAGCCTCAAGCTTTCCGGGCTTGTAGATGATGTCGTTCCAACGGATCTGATTGCGCATCTTGGCATTCTTCACATCGTTTTGTTGGCGGCCTAACGACTTGCCGTTGAGCACGAGCTCCACCTCGTCTGCGTTGGTGTAGGTGACGAGCGAAAGTTTCTGTCCCTCAATGCGGTTCCAATGGTCGCTCATACCGTCGTTTCCTGTCTGGACGCCGTTCCACATCTGGTCGCCCTTCTTGTCGATGACGGCAATATGGACGACGGCCTCCTCGGGCATGAAGAACGATTTCATGTAGAAGGCTTTAGGCTTCGGTTCAAGCGAGATGTCGAAGACTCCCTGTGACCATCCCTTGGCAGGCCAACCCTGGCTCTCGCCGAGGTAGTCGATGGCGCCCCAATAGGCCAAGCCGATAACCTTGTCGAGATTCATGGCGAAGAAGTTCTCGCCCATGGCGGCCACACTGGCCTCGCTCTGATAGAAGGTCATCCATGGGAATCGGCGGCCGTCACCGGGGAAATACATATATCTGTAATTATATGCCTGAATGTCGGTCAGCATGGCCAGGTCGCAGGGTAGCGAATCCGTCTGCCAGTTGCGGTAGCGGGGATGCATGGCCACGGTAACAAGTCGGGTAGAATCGTAGCGGCTGACGAGTGGGCGCATCAGTCGGTACATCGTCACGCCGAAGTCGTTGAAGGGTTGGTTGGGGTCTTGCTGCAGCTCGTTGCCGAGACTCCAGAGCACTACCGATGGTGAGTTGCGGTCGCGCTTGATCCACTCGGGCACCTCCCGCTGCCAGTGCTGTTCGAATGCGATGCGGCCTCCAGTGTGCTGGCGTGTCCACTTGTCGTAGAGCTCATCTACAAGGAGTATGCCGTACTTGTCGCAAAGTTCGATGAACTCGCGGCTATAGGGATTGTGCGAGGTGCGGATGTGATTGATGCCGAATTGCTTCATCAGCTGCAGGCGCTTCTCGATGGCTCGCGGGTAGGCGGCAGCACCGAGGGCACCCAGCGTGTGGTGGTTGGCATAGCCTTTCAGGAGCACTTTCCGGCCATTGAGCTTCAATCCGTAGTCAGGGCCAATCTCGATGGTGTGAATGCCGAAATGCTCGCTGACTTCATCTACGACCCAGCCGTCCTGCCCCAATATCTGAGCGACGACAGTGTAGAGGCGCGGCGTATCGAGATCCCAGAGCTGTGGGTCCTCAATCGTCACCTCGTCCACCAGCGCCACCTCCTGCGTGCGGGCCATCTGGTGGCGGGCAATCGAGCGGCTCTCCTCGTAGACCTGCTCGCCATCGGGATTCATGATGCGCACACGCACCTGTGCAGGCTGGCGGGTGCGGTTGGTCAGTTCACCGGAGATGTTGACATACTTATTCTCGCGTGTGGTAATATAGAGCGGATGACGGCCGAAGTAGACATCCTTGGGCGTGCTGACGAGCTTGACATCGCGGAAGAGTCCGCCGCCGGTGTACCAACGCGAGTTGCCAGGCTCGCGGGTATCGGCCATGACTGCTATGACATTCTCCTGCCCAATCTTCAGCTTGTCGGTGACGTCGATTTCAAACCCTACGTAGCCATAGTCGGTGCCGCCGATGAGCTGTCCATTAAGGTAGACATCGCCCACATACATGATGCCCCCGAAGTCAAGCAACAGACGGCGTCCGCGTAACTCGTCGGCAGGCGTCAGGTGGAGGCGATACCAGCCACGGCCCATTTCCTTGAAGCCACGGCTCGACAGACGGCTCTTGATGTTGGCAGCCACGTCCGTGTTGTCGGCCTTCTCGTCGGCCCCGGGAGCTACCCAGGGCTGCTCAATCTGAAAGTCATGTGGCACGTTGACCACGCGCCATGCGGAGTCATCAAGCGTCGTGGCAGCTGCGTTCTCCACATCGCCGGCATGGAATCGCCAACCAAAGTTCAGGTTCACGACCGAACGAGGCTGAGCCACAGCCATTGTCCAGCATCCGAGTGTCGCTAAGCATAGCGTTGTCAGTAGTCTTTTCATGTCAGTTATTCTTTAATATTTCAATTCTCACGTTGTCCTTGGTGATATCCTTGCTATAGTTAAACTCAGCGTCCTTATATGCTGAGATGTAAATGTCCTTCAGGTGGATGCCGTCGATGGGCATCTCAGGCAGTCCGTTGAATTCCATGGCAAAGCCGGCCCGGTGGCAGACGACATTGCGGATGTCGATGTTGCGGAAGATGGGCGTCTCCTCAGTGACGGGCACGGCCTCCACCTTCTGCGGCTGTCCGCCTTCAGCTAATACCTCAGTCACTGATTTTCCACCATAGTACATGTTGAACGTCAAGGCATAGGTCGAGATGTCGGTCATGGTGATGCCGTCGACATAGATATTCTCCACCACGCCGCCTCGGCCGCGGGTAGACTTGAACCGCAACCCCACATCGGTACCGACAAACTGACAGTTGGACACCTTGATGTTCCTGACACCGCCGCTCATCTCCGAACCGACGACGAAGCCGCCATGTCCGGCAAAGACGGTGCAGCCGTCAACCACGACATTCTCGCAGGGACGTCCACGTCGGCGTCCGTCAGCGTCTTTGCCGCTCTTTATGCAGATGCCGTCGTCGCCGGCATCGAATTTCGAGTTGACGATGAGTGCATTACGGCACGACTCCAGGTCGAGCGCATCGCCATTCTGGGCATAGGCAGGATTGCGCACCAGCACATTATCGATGATGATGTTCTCGCACATCAGAGGGTGCAGGTTCCATGCCGGCGAGTTCTGGAATATGACGCCCTGCAGGAGCACGTTCTTGCAGCCCACCAGATTCACCATGACGGGACGGAGGAAGCGCTTCATCGATTCCCACTCAGCCTCGCTCTTGGCCTCCGGCACATTCATGTTGGCCTTGGCCTCACCGTTGGCATAGCTCTCCGACGGCACCCAATAGCCCTTGCGCAGTTCGCGGCTGCCCGGCTGGGCGAGAAGGTTGTTCCAATGGCCTTCGGTCACCTTGGACTTCTTCACCGGTCGCCAATACTGTCCGTTGCCGTCGATGACCCCTTGCCCCGTGATCGAGACGTTCTCGAGGTTCAGGCCACTGATGGGCGACTGACAGCGGCGCGTGTCAAGTCCCTCGAACGAGGTCTTCACCAGCGGGTAGAGGCTCTCGTCAGCCGCAAACTGCAACACGGCGCCTTGCTCCAGATGAAGGTCGATGTTGGAGCGCAAGACGATAGGGCCAGTCAGCCAGACGCCCGGGCGCAACACAACATGTCCGCCACCCTCGGCAGCCAGCTGGTCGATAGCCGACTGGAGAACCTCAGTGCAGAGACGTTCGCGATAATCACCACCATTGTCTAATACGGCCCTACGGTTGGGAATCTTCGGAGCCTTCACTTCCGACATGGCAAAGGGCAACTGTCCGAAACACTTCTTGTAAGGGTTTTTAGCGTTGCCGCCAATGATGGCCATCATCAACGCTAATAGCGTAATTCCAATTCTGTTAATCATTTTAATTCGTTTTAGTGGCGCAAAGGTACGAAATTATATTGAAATAACAAATAAAACAGATAAATTAAAACAAAATAATTTATTCTTTTTCATTGCATTGTCGTAATAAATATGTATCTTTGCACAAATATTGCTTCGAGAACTCCTCCTGTGAAGAAAAAGGTGCTCATACTGTTCATGTTGATGTTCGTGCTGACAGCCTCTAAGGCAGTCGGGCAGCTTGACACGTTGGTTCTGGCACGCATCTTTACCTATCAGCAGCACTATGCCTCTGGCGTCGAGGGATTCCAGTCGAATGTCTATGTCAAGCATCTCTATGAGACTCAGAAGCGCAATGCAATGCTGTGGGCCATCCCTTCGATGTATGCCATTGCCAAGGGCGAACGCCAGTTTGTCAGTGAGCAATACAGTCGCTTCACTTTTCGCGACATTGACGACTACGAGAACCGACGCCAGGTCTACTACACCACCATTCCTCACCACCGCCGCACAATGCCCTTGCTGATGGAGTTTCTGACGCCCAACCTCTATGATGCTGCCATCTACGGCGACCACATCCTTTCGCCCTTCAACCGCAGCAACCGCGTGTTCTATCGCTATCGGGTGAACAACCTTTCAGGCGGCTTGGCGCGTGTCTATTTTCGTCCTCGGTTTGTCAATAACACTCAGTTGGTCAACGGGCAGGCACTCGTCGTGATTGAGACAGGGCGCATCCTGCAAGTGGAACTGAACGGCGAGTTCGACATGATCCGCTTCCAGACGCGTTCGATGCAGGGAGCACAAGGGGCACGCTCGCTGTTGCCTCGGCTAAATGAAACAGACGTGGAGTTCAAGTTCCTGGGCAATCACATCAAGTCGCATTTTGAAGCCGTATTCGATTGCCCTGTCACACTGCCCGATACGTTCAGCGTCAAGGGCGACCGTCAGCTGATCGACTCCGTCCGCCCCATAAGCCTTTCAGAGCGTGAGCAGGCCATCTACGACTACTACGACTCCATTCATCGTCCGCAACCAACGGATTCTGCCGCCTTGCTTCAAGCCCTGAACGACACCATGCCGCCCCCACCCCGTCATCATGACTACCTGAAAGAGATTGGATGGGACCTTATTGGCGAAAACCTCATCAGGAGTCTTCGAGCCAATTCTGAGAACGGCTATGTGAAGCTGTCGCCCATCATCAATCCGCAATACCTGAGCTATAGTCACCGTAAGGGCCTATCCTATAAGCTTAAGTTGGGTGCACGATACAACTTCAGCGACAAGATGAGTCTCAGTTTCAACCCCACAGTTGGCTATAACTTCAAGATCCGGAAGTTCTACTTTACGGCTCCCTTCCGATTTGATTTCGACCGCGAGCACGAGGGTCATGCCGACATTATCTGGGGCAACGGCAACCGCATCAGCAATTCTTCGGTGGTCGACGAAATCATTGCTGAGCAAGGCAGCGATGGAGGTCTTGACGGCACTGACCTCGTCCGCTTCGACGACCTTCACCTGCGCGTGTCGGGCAACTATCGTCCTCTCCGCTGGCTGAGTCTTGAGACGGGTCTCGTGTTCCATAAACGCCAGTCGGCCAATGTTGCTGCCATGCGCCAGTATGGCAAACCGACGGAGTATCGCTCTCTGGCGCCAATGCTCTCATTGAAGATACGCCCCTGGGAGCATGCACCTCTTTTCAGCATCGACTATGAGCGAGGTCTGAAGGGTGAGAACATCGACCTGGCTTACGAACGTTGGGAGGCCGACGCCTCATTGAAATATCGCATGGTGCGCATGCAGACACTGAACATGCGTATCGGTGGCGGCATCTACACCCGCAAGGACAAGAACTATTTTATGGACTTCTCGAATTTCCGTGACGAGAACCTGCCTGAAGGTTGGGACGACGACTGGACAGGCAATTTCCAACTCCTGTCTTCCCGACTCTACAACTCTTCGAAATACTATCTGCGCGGCAATGTCAGCTATGAGTCGCCGCTGCTGCTGTTCTCAATGGTGCCCCTCGTTGGCCGCTACGTCGAGCGTGAGCGTGCCTACGTCAGTACGCTTTTCATCGCCCATACTCGTCCCTATACGGAATGGGGTTATGGGTTCACCTGCCGCTATTTCTCAATGGGATTCTTTGCCAGTTTCTTCAACTTGAAGTATGAAGAAATCGGCGCCAAGTTCACCTTCGAACTCTTTCGGCGATGGTAGAGCGGTAATGTACAATGAATAATGTAAAATGAACAAATGAAGCCATTAATTGTATATAAGGCCAGTGCTGGCAGCGGAAAAACTTTTACGCTGGCCACAGAATACATCAAACTGCTGGTGGACAATCCACAGAGCTACAGACAGACACTGGCCGTCACCTTCACCAATAAGGCCACTGAGGAGATGAAGATGCGCATCCTCAGCCAGCTCTATGGCATCTGGAAGCGCCTGCCTGAATCGCAGGGCTATGCACATAAGGTGGAGAAAGAGCTTCAGGCTACGCCCGAATTCGTCAGCGAACGTGCCGGCCAGGCCCTGCAGAACCTACTCCACAACTACAGCTACTTCCGGGTGGAGACTATCGATTCCTTTTTCCAGAGTGTGCTTCGCAACCTTGCACGTGAACTGGAACTGACAGCCAACCTCCGCGTGGGGCTCAACGACTATCAGGTGGAAGAAATGGCCGTTGACCAACTCATCGATGAACTTACGCCCACCGACCCCGTCCTGCAATGGCTTCTACGCTACATCATGGACACCATAGGCGACGACCGTTCATGGAATGTCATCGGCCAGATTAAGCATTTTGGTCAAACTATCTTCCGAGATTTCTATAAACAACAGCGACATGAACTGGCACATGTCTTTGCCGACCCTGACTTCTTCGAACGGTATACTGACCGTTTAAAAGATGTGCGCATGCACGCACGCGAGCGTATGAAGGAAATAGCCGAGTCATTCTTTTCTGAATTGGAAGCTGAGGGATTTACGCTTGACGATCTCTCATATGGGCGAACGGGTATGGCCAGCTTTTTCCTGAAGATGCGTGACGGCGTGTTTGACGAGAGCATAGTCGGTAAACGGGTACTTGATTGTCTGGGGCAACCTGAGCGTTGGTACAAGAAAAGCCATCCGCGAGGCGCAGAGCTCTATCATCTGGCAGAAACGACGCTTGGCGATATCCTGCGCTTTGCCATCGAGGAGCGTCCACGCCAATGGCAGCTCTATCAGAGCGCTGAACTCTGCCTGCGCCACCTCTCGCAATTGAGGCTCTTGGGAAACATTGAGAAGCGGGTGCGACTTTTGAATGAGGACGCCAATCGTTTTCTGCTGAGTGACACGCAGCATTTGCTGCATGAACTCATCGAAGGCAGCGACTCGCCCTTCATCTTCGAGAAAATCGGTACTCAGTTGGAGCACATCATGATTGATGAGTTCCAGGATACGTCGACCGTTCAGTGGAAGAATTTCAAGGTGCTGCTTGAGGAAACAATGAGTCACGAAGGCACAGAGAACCTCATCGTCGGCGATGTCAAGCAGAGCATCTACAGATGGCGTTCGGGCGACTGGCGGCTGTTGGCCAACATCCAAGAAGAGTTTGCCGATGCCAGCGAGCGCCTCGTAGTGAAGGCACTCACGGACAATTACCGGTCGGCTCGTCGCGTGGTTGATTTCAACAACGCCTTCTTCACCCATGCCGCCGCAGAGGAAGATGTCAGCGCTTATGATGACGTTGTTCAACATGTGCCCGAAGGTAAACCTGACGAAGGATGGGTGAGTGTTGTCCTGTTGCCTCAAACTGACTATCAGACCGCCACACTTCAGCGTCTGACTGACGACATCATGGCGTTGATAGCCGGAGGTACGGCGGCATCCGACATTGCCATTCTTGTGCGCACCAACAGCTATATTCCTCTCATAGCTAACTATTTTTCTGAGCAGATGCCCGATGTACCGGTGGTCAGCGATGAAGCCTTCCGCCTCGATGCTTCGCCAGCCGTGACGACGGTCATCCAGGCTCTCCGCTATCTGACTCATCCCGATGATGCCATAGCACGCGCCTATCTCTGCAAGACGGCATCAGGTGAACTCGATGGAGCTTTACCAGACGGTTTCACGCCCGACTTGCTCCACCTGCCCCTCTATGAACTGACAGAGCGAATCTTCCAACTGTTCAGTCTCGATGAGATGGAAGGACAAAGTGCCTACCTCTGTGCTTTCTACGACCAGATTGCCACATTCGTCAACGACTCCACGACTGACGTTACCACCTTCCTCCGCGAATGGGATGAGACGATTTGCTCGAAAACAATCCAGAGTCCTGCCCTCGACGGCATTCGTCTCATATCAATCCATAAGTCGAAAGGTCTGGAGTTTGCTCACGTCTACATTCCTTTCTGCGACTGGCGTATGGAACACTCGGATGTGCTGTGGTGCCAGCCAAGGGAAGCCCCATTCAGCGACCTTCCCATCGTGCCCGTCGACTACTCTCAGAAGGGAATGAAGGGCACAATTTTCGAAGCCGACTATGATGAGGAACACGGGCAGACAACGGTCGACAATCTTAACCTGCTCTATGTAGCCTTTACGCGTGCTTCTCGTTCGCTACACGTCTACGGCAAGCGGGGCGGACGATCCTCACGTTCTGCCTTGCTTGAGGTCGTACTTCCTCAGGTGGCAGGCGACCTGAATTCTATAATCACAGGTGAGACTGACGATGCTGCCCCGCTCGAATTCGAATATGGGCAGCCGTCTCATGAAACAAAGGCTTCAAAGTCCGGTATTCAACCGAGCAGGAATCCCTTCCTGGCCACGGCAGAGCCCCGTGAGGCGACCATTCAGACGTATGCACAGAAAGTGGAATTCAAGCAGAGCAACAAGAGCCGCGATTTTGCAAACCCAGATGCCGACGACGACCAACTCCGCCAGACAAACTACATCCAACTGGGAAGCGTACTTCATGAGGTGTTTTCTACCATCTCCACGACGGCCGACATCGAACATGCCTTGCAACGGTTGGAGCTGGAGGGTATCATCTACGATGCCGACATCACCCGTCCACGCATTGAGGACATGATCCGTAAACGTCTCTCTGACCAGCGTGTGTCTGATTGGTTCAGTGAGCGGTGGACGCTCTATAACGAATGCACAATATTGAACGTCGCCCCGGAGAGTGGGCGTGTCTACGAGCGTCGTCCTGACCGCGTGATGAGTGACGGCGAGGAAACTGTTGTCGTCGACTTCAAGTTCGGACGTGAGCGAGGGGAATATCATGACCAGGTTCGCGAATACATGTCGCTGCTTGAAGACATGTCGTTCCCGCATGTCAGAGGTTTCCTGTGGTTTGTCTATTCAAATAAAATCATCGAAGTGAAATGAAGACTTTCTTGGAATATGTGGCCGAGGACATCCTCAGCAAGTATGGCACCAATCTTTCCCGCGTGGCTGTAGTGTTCCCCAACAAGCGTGCCTCCCTGTTCATGAACGACTACCTGGCTCACCTGGCCGGAAAACCGACGTGGAGCCCTTCCTACATCACGATCAGTGACCTCTTTCGCCGGCATTCCGACCTATCTGTGGCCGACCCCATCAAGCTCGTCAGTGATTTGCACAAGAGCTTCACCAGCGTCACCGGCATAGACGAGACACTCGACCACTTCTATGGTTGGGGACAGGTGTTGCTGGCCGACTTCGACGACATTGACAAGAACATGGCCGAAGCCGACAAAGTGTTTGCCAACCTCAGCGACCTGCACGAACTCGACGACGTCAGTTATCTCACCGATGAACAAAGAGCAGCCATCATGCGCTTCTTCAGTAATTTCTCGGCCGACCATAATTCTGTGCTTAAGGAGCGCTTCCTGAAGCTATGGTCAAACATGGGCGCCATCTACCATGACTTCAACCGCCGACTCCGCGACCAACGGTTGGCTTACGAGGGAGCCCTCTATCGCGAAGTGGCCCAAAAGGAGGATGTTGAATTCCAATATGACGCCTACCTCTTTGTCGGCTTCAATCTTCTCCAACGCGTCGAGCAAAGGCTCTTTACTACGCTTCGCAGGCAAGGCAAGGCTCGCTTCTACTGGGACTTCGACCACTACTACATGCAGCGCAACGAGGCAGGTCATTACATCAGGCAATATCTTGAGCACTTCCCTAATGAACTTGATTCGACTGACAATGCCATCTACGGATGCTTCTCAGGCCAGAAGCACATCACCCTCATTTCTGCACCAACGGAGAACATACAGGGACGCTATGCCAGCACATGGCTGAAAGAAGGAAGCCGCATTGCCGATGGGCGACAGACCGCCATCGTGATGTGCAACGAGAATCTGCTGCAGACGCTTGTTCATTGCCTTCCCGATGAGGTCAGCCGGGTGAATGTAACTACAGGATTCCCTCTGGCTCAGTCGCCGGTTGCGGCTCTTATTACGCATCTTATCGACCTCCGCACTAACGGCTACGACCGTCAGCATCAGCGCTACCGCCTGCGCCATGTGAATGCTGTGCTTCGTCATAGCTACACATCTTTCCTTTCCGATGAAGTCACTACGCTGACTAAGGAACTCAATGAGCAGAAGGTCTACTACCCCACCCTCGACCTCCTTCAGCGCGACGAAGCCACGTCGCTGCTGTTCCGCCCCATTGACGACTTGTTCTTCAACTCTGAGTTGCTACGCTGGCTTTGCGACGTGTTGCAGTTGACCGCCCGTCGCGCTTCAACCGATGATCCCCTTTTCCAGGAGTCGCTGTTCCGTGCCTACACATTGCTCAACCGCCTCAAGGCACTGGTTGACTCCGGCGATCTGAACGTCGACATCATCACCCTCCAGCGACTCGTCGGACAGCTCATTGCAACGACCTCCATTCCCTTCCATGGCGAACCTGCCGAGGGACTCCAGGTGATGGGCGTGCTCGAGACCCGCAACATCGACTTCCGCCACGTGCTGCTCCTTTCATGCAACGAAGGCAACATGCCGAAGGGCGTCAACGACACATCGTTCATTCCCTACTCCATCCGCAAGGCTCACGGACTGACGACCATCGATCACAAGGTGGCCATCTACAGCTACTACTTCCATCGTCTGCTTCAGCGTGCTGATGACGTGACCATTGTCTATAACAATGCGACCACCGATGGCCAGCGCAGCGAGATGAGCCGATTCCTCCTTCAGCTGATGGTGGAGAGCCCTCACCATGTGCGCTTGGAGACGCTTCAGGCCTCTCAGGTTTATCATCCATTTAATCCGCCTGTCATTGAGAAGACTCCCGAGGTGATGAAAGCGCTGCAGGACCGCTTCTCCATTGAGGCTCATCCCGACTCGAAGCATCCTTTGCTCACGCCGACAGCCATCAACAGCTACCAGCGTTGCCCCCTTCGCTTCTACTACATCTATGTGAAGAACCTCCGTGAACCTGACACCAACGAGGAGGACGAAATCGACAACCGCATCTTCGGCAACATTTTCCACGAAGCGTCGCATGGCATCTATCGGAAGCTGATGGAACGAAGTCACAGGATATTGGCTACCGACATTGAGAACTTGCTCAAGACGAAGGTCGACATTGAACGGGCGGTGGACGAGGCTTTCCGCACCGAGCTCTTTCAGATTCGTGACCCCAAGGCGCATTTCCGCATGGAACTCAACGGGCTCCAGATCATCAACCGCGAGGTCATCATCCACTACCTGCGCCAGCTGCTCCAGATTGACAGCCAGCTGGCTCCGTTCGAGATTCTCGAACTTGAGGGCGAAGTGGTCACGGAGTTCTCAACGCCCCACTTGCGAACCACCATCGGAGGACGCATCGACCGGCTTGACAAGGTGAACGACGGCACGGGTGAACGCATTCGTGTGATTGACTATAAAACAGGTAGCGGCCGTATCACGCCATTGGCCGACGTTGACTCCATCTTCATGCAGGAGAACATTGCGAAGCACAGCGACTACTATCTGCAGACGTTCCTCTATGCCTCCATCGTGCGTGATGAGCATCCATCGACGCCAGTGGCGCCGGCCTTGCTGTTCATCCAGCATGCCCGAGGCAGCGACTACGACCCGACGCTGGTTTTAGGGAAGACGCCTGTCAGTGACATTGCCGGGCATCAGGAAGCCTTCAACGAAAAGCTACGCCAGACGATTGACGTGATGTTTTCGCCTGACGTAGCCTTCGCTCCTACGGCCGACCGTAGCCGATGCCGCACGTGTCCTTATTATCATCTCTGCAATTAGGGCGTCACCCGGATCCAGTCGGCTTCCACCCATCCGCGGTCGTTCTTCGTAGAGGCATCAGCTGCCACAAAGCCGAACTTAGCGCCTATCCACTTGCCCTCGCGCATCTTGAAGGTTTCGCCGCAGGGCGTGAACTTCTTGCCGTCGCGGCTGTAGGCAAACTGCAGCCTGCTGTCGTCCACCTGAAGCTGAAGATAGATGTCCTCATGCTTAGCCGGCTTATAGTCAATCTTGTCCTCTGCCGTAGGCTTCAGCGTTGCGATGAGCGTCGACGAGTGCTTCTTGCCCTTGTCGGCCTGGTGGCAGGTCAGCTGGAGCAACTGGAATTCCTGACCGACACGCTTGACGACCAGCGCCGAATAGTCGAGCCCCATCATGATCAGCCCGCCCATCTGCCCCTCGGCCTTTGCCGTCAGGCGCAGCTTCGCCGTGGCCGTGAACTTGTCGGCCGGCGTCTTCTGGAGCAACATGTTTGGGATGTTCCAGAACGTCTCGTCGACCTCCTCCGACTGGTGCGTGTAGATGCGCATCGTGCCGAAAGCCGTCGGCATTCCGAAGGTTTCGCTATAGTTGGCATGCCACTGCCACTGGAGTCCCAGCGAAGGTGAGTTGAACTCATCGCTCTCGACGGGATTGACAATCACGTCAGAGGCCGACTGAGGTTTCTTGAAGGTCAGCACGGGCTCACCCTTGCGCCCCATGACTGGCCAGCCTGACGACCAGTCGACGGGCTGCAGATGGACCACGCGTCCATAGGCCTCCTTGTCCTGAAAGTGCAGAAACCAGTCCTCGCCGTATTTCGTGTGCACCCATCCACCCTGGTGAGGGCCGTTGACACTCGATTTGCCCTGTGCCAGCACAATCTTGTGCTCGTATGGACCATAGGGCGACCGGCTCCGCATGGCCAGCTGGAATCCCGTTGGCACACCGCCAGCCGGACACATGATCCAGTACCACCCGTCGCGCTTGTAGAACTTCGGTCCCTCGCAGGTGCGGTTCTCATTGCCGTTGCCGTCGAACACAATGACGGGATTGCCGATGGCCCGCGTGCCGTCGGCCGACAATTCGCGTACGGCCAGCACCGAGGCAAACTTCGACCGCGAATTGGCATAAGCGTTCACCAGATAGCATCGGCCGTCGTCGTCCCAAAGAGGCGTTGTGTCAATGAGCCCCTTGCCGGGAATGACGCAGACGGGTTCCTCCCACACACCGGCAGGATCCTTCGTCTTGGTCATCATCACCCCATAGTCAGGGTCGCCCCAATAGATGAAGTATTCACCCTCATGATAGCGGATGCTTGGCGCCCATACACCCATGCCATGGGCCGGAGCGTCGAACACCTCCCTCGGCTCCAAGCGCCGGAGCGCATAGTTGATGATTTCCCAGTTGACCAGATCCTTAGAGTGAAGAATTGGAAGACCGGGAATGCACTGGAACGAGGAGGCCGTCAGATAGTAGTCGTCGCCGCTGGCACCCACACAGACGTCAGGGTCAGAGTAGTCGGCATTGATGACCGGGTTGGTGTAGGTGCCGTCGCCATTGTCGGGCGACCACACCTGCGATCGATACTGTGCATTCATGCCCGTCGGCAACGCCGCCAGGAGCAGTGCATACTTAAGTAGTCTGTTCATAGTCGTTGTATTTTTAGTTTGTAGTTTCCGTCTTGGGTGTCAATCCGCATCACGCGCACTACGTCGTCGTCAGCATCAGGATTCACCAGCCGCTCAAGGGCCAGGGCTACATGGCCCATCGTGCGACGGAAGTTGATTTCCACGCAGGGATGGAGCAGGAAGCCGTCAGCATCGTCGCTTTTCACAATCATCATGTCGACGCCGAGCGGCCCACGGTAGCGCCCCTGTATGACTTCTCCAAGTTGGTCGCACTGCAGTGAGCGAACCCTGTCGACGAGGTCAGTCTGCAGGTATCGGCCCAGCTCCTGGCGCTTCCGTTCCTCCGTTGCCAGCAGATTGCCCGTATAGGCACCGCCGGTCGTATGGAACAGCGACAAGCCAAGATAGGATACAATGCCATGCTCGTCGCAGCTGAACTCCATGCCAAAGTCCTTCACCTTATTATAATAAGGCTCAGCCATCATGCTTCCCTGCCTGCGCAGGACATTGCGGAACCACCCGCTCTGGGTCGTGTCAGATGTGGGGAGGAAGGGCGTGTCAACGAACCGCACGCCGCGGCCACTGGAACTCCATGGAGCCTTCAGCACCAGTCGCCCGTAGTGGTGGAGCAGTGTCAAGACCTCCTCAGACGATGTGCAATAATAAGCTTCGCCTACAGTTCCGCTGACCCTCAGCCTTGGGAGCACCTCCGCAGCTGTTGAACGGTGCGACAGCCGTCGCATGTCAGCCAGCTCAAGACCTGTGGGCAGCACCTCACGGATGCTTTTCCTCCGGTGCAGGAGCTGGGCGCACAGTGCACGGTCCCACCCCCAGGGCTCCACCCTTTCCGTGTCGGCCGACGGCTTCAGCGTCCATCTGGCGTGAGTCGTCAAGGGGCGCCCTGACAGTCGGGCTACATTGCTCATCAGCTGGCGGAAGCCGTTTTCAGCCGTCTCAACGTTGTCGACGAGCACGTCGTCGCCTGCCTCAGCCCACAGTGCGGGCAGATAGCCGAGGTCGTGGCGAAGCTGTCGTCCGGCGTGAGGCGCAGTGAAGTTATCCGTGTCAGCCGCCAGGGCAATGTCGTGTTCAGGATTGAATATATGTAGCGTCATACTGTTTTTGGGGACAAAGTTACGAAAAATAGAACGAAATACAAAGGAAATTTGGCATTTCGCTCGTTTTTTTGTAATTTTGCCGCTGATTTTAGATAATTGATCTGTATGAGAAAAACATTGGCATCGGCTCTGGGAGCCATGGCGCTTACCATCGCCACCACATCAGTTATGGCACAGGAAAACAAGACCGTCAGCCTGAGAGTCGTCGAGACAAGCGACGTCCACGGGCACTTCTTCCCTTATGATTTCGTCGAGGGACAGCCGCTGAAGGGCACGCTCGCCCGCGTCAACACGTATGTCAACCGTCTGCGCAGGCAGTATGGCGACCGCCTGCTGCTTATTGACAACGGCGACATCCTGCAGGGGCAGCCGACGTGCTACTGGTCGAACTACGTCGTGGGCAACGCTGACGAGAACATTGCGGCACAGGTGGTGAACTACATGAACTACGATGCTGAGACATTTGGCAACCACGACGTCGAGACGGGGCATGCGGTCTACGACAAGTGGATCCGCGAGGTGCGCTGCCCGATGCTCGGCGCCAACATTGTCGACAAGGAAACGGGGCAGCCCTACGTCCGCCCCTACCAGATCTTCGTACGCGACGGCGTGAAGATTGCCGTGCTCGGCATGCTGACTCCCACCATTCCCTGCTGGCTCAACGAGAGTCTCTGGCAGGGGCTAGAGTTCCGCGAGATGGTCGCGACAGCCCGACAATGGGTGAAGCACATCAGGGAGGTGGAGCATGCCGACCTTATCTTCGGCCTGTTCCACAGTGGCCTGTCGGGGGGCATCACGATGCCTGGCGGCATTGAGGAGGACGCCTCGGAGCGCGTGGCGCGCGAGGTGCCGGGCTTCGACATCATCTTCTTCGGCCACGACCACATGCAGCACAACCAGTGGGTGACCAACACGGAGGGCCGGAAAGTGCTGATTCTCGACCCGTCGTGCTGGGCATTGAACGTGGTCGACGCGCAGATTGAGCTGACCTATACGAACGGAAAACTGACACGGAAGGACATTAAGGGCGACGTCGTCAGTGTGCGCGATGAGGCAATTGACGAGGCTATGGTGAAACACTTCCAGCCGCAGATTGACCGTATCAAGGATTATGTCAGCCGACGAATCGGCCGTTTCGAGAACACGACGCGCACTCGGGACAGCTACTTCGGCAATTCGGCCTTCACCGACTTCGTGCATAACCTGCAGCTTCAGATTTCGAAAGCTGACATCAGCTTCAACGCGCCGCTGTCCTTCGACTCGGAAATCAAGGCCGGCGACGTGACGGTGGCTGACATGTTTAAGCTTTATCGCTTTGAAAACCAGCTCTATATCCTCAAACTGACGGGACGCGAAATCCGCGGTCATCTGGAGGAAAGCTACGACCGCTGGGTGAACACGATGCGCTCGGCCGACGACCATCTGCTGCTGCTCAACGACGAATCGCGGGGCGACCAGCAGCGCATGGGATTCCGCAACTATACCTTCAACTTCGATTCTGCCGCCGGCATCGACTACGAGGTGGACGTCACCAAGCCCGACGGACAGAAGGTGCGCATTCTCCGCATGTCGAACGGCGAGCC
The DNA here is from genome assembly GCA_017458195.1 of Prevotella sp. Lineage (GTDB taxonomy): Bacteria > Bacteroidota > Bacteroidia > Bacteroidales > Bacteroidaceae > Prevotella. The sequence goes on along the minus strand of JAFTGI010000199.1, from coordinate 11,969 downwards.
CTTCGACGAGCAGAAGACCTACCGCGTCGTGATGAACAGCTACCGCGGCAACGGCGGTGGCGAGCTGCTGACCAAGGGTGCCGGCATTCCCAAGGAGAAGATTGACGAGCGCATCATCTATCAATCACCCCTCGACTTGCGTCACTACCTGATGGAGGAAATCGAGCGGATGGGAAGCGTCAGCCCTGCTCCCAACCACAACTGGCGGTTCGTGCCCGAGCAGTGGACCAAGCCCGCTGCTGAGCGTGACCGAAAGCTTGTTTTCGGAGAAACGGCGCTTTAGTATAAGAAAAGCACCGCTTTTCCCCCGGAAAAGTACCGCTTTTCTGCCAGAGAAGTACCGCTTTTCTCCCGGAAAAGTACCGCTTTTCTCCAAGTAAAGCTCAGCTTTGATAATTATGAATTACTACTTTGCTTTTTGTAAGGATGCGCTCCTGCTTCAGCGAAATGACGACGGTTCGTATACAATCCCACTCGGGGACGAACCGCCGACTGCTCTGAAGCCCTGGACGCAGATGCTCAATCCGGGACCGCTTGACGGCCATGAGGTCAGGACCTACGCGCTGGAAGCGCCTGTCACAGGACGGGCGGAGTATGAGATGTGCCCGCTCAGACAGAGCTACTACAAGCTGCCGGAGGCGCTCTACCAGAAGGCCGGCAAGTGCGCCGAGCTGCTCTACTGGGATCAGAACACCCGTTTCTGCGGCGTCTGCGGAGCCCCGATGAAGCTGCATACTGACATTTCCAAGCGCTGCACGAACTGTGGAAAAGAGGTCTGGCCGCAACTGGCCATTGCCATCATTGTACTTATCCGCCGTGGCAACGACGAGGTGCTGTTGGCCCATGGGCGCAACTTCCGCACCGACTTCTACGGCTTGATTGCCGGATTCGTCGAGACAGGTGAAACGCTGGAGGAAGCCGTCCGCCGCGAAGTGAGGGAAGAAACGGGGCTTGAGATTGAGAACATCCGATACTTCGACTCCCAACCGTGGCCTTATCCGAGTGGCCTCATGGTCGGCTTCACCGCTGACTATGCCGGCGGTACGCTCCGGCTGCAACGCGAAGAACTGACAAAGGCAGGTTGGTTCACGCGGACCGACCTGCCCCTACTGCCTGAGAAACTGAGCATAGCCCGGCGTCTCATTGACCACTGGATCAATACTCCAGCAGCGTCATAGTCATTTCACCCTTGAAGTTGATGAGGGTCTCCACCAGATAGCAGCTCGCTCCGTCGGGGATGCAGATGGTGGCATTGAAGTGGAAGCCCTTGGCGTCGACATGATCGAACTGCATGTTGCCCAGGACGGCCTGCTCAAGAAAATCCTGGGGCACGTCGGCGCCATACATCCGCTTGTTGAAGTCGCGGGAAAAGAGCTGAGTCTTCCCCTGGAAAAGACTGATGTGGATGATGTTGTCGAAATAGACATTTTCGACGGCAACGCCCTCGCCGTTGTAGCTGACCTTACGGACGCGGTATTTCGTGGGGTTGACAGCGATATACCAGTGATAGCGTTCACCTTCGTACATCACCACCGAGTCGAGCTTCAGCACTTCGGACAGCGACAGGATTTCCGGCTGATTGTGCACAAAGGCCAGGCTATCGTCGGCCGTCTCGCTCTTGACAAGCTTGACGACATCACCCCCTTGGTTCTGAAACCAGAACTGATACTCACTCTGCTTCAGAATGGGATAGCGTTGCCGCCCCAGTTCCAGCGAGTCGTTGACGATACGGAAGTGAGTGGGCTGGCTGGAGGCATCGGGATAGTAGATGGTGTCGCCCTCTGCACGGAACATGACCTCCTCGGTGACTGATTCCAGCCAGATGCCCTGCAGAAGCCGCTTGGCCTCGCGGCTTTCTGTCTCATTCCTTGGTTGGTTGTCCACGCTGCCGGCCGGCTGATGCTTGCACGACGCAAGCACCAGCACAGCGAACAACAGTGCAAACGGGCGCAGCAATACCATCTTGTCCATCAGTTATTTTCCTATGCAGTGATATTCAAACTCATTTTCCTCAAGCTCTTCGACGTCGAAGATGTTGCGGCCGTCGATAACCAGCGGACGGCGCATGGCCTTCTTGATGACGCCCCACGTAGGCAGACGGAACTCCTTCCACTCCGTCAGAAGCAGAAGCGCGTCGGCATCAAGCACGGCGTCGTACATGTCGCGGCAGTAGATGACCTTATCGCCAACCCTGCGCTTGCACTCCTCCATAGCAATGGGGTCGTAGGCACGGATGGTGCAGCCGGCTTCCGCGAGCTTGTCGATCATGACGAGAGCCGTAGACTCGCGCATGTCGTCGGTCTCGGGCTTGAACGACAGTCCCCACATGGCAATTGTCTTGCCCTTGAGGCTCTCGCCGTGGTAGGCCTTCTGCAGCTTCTCGAACAGGATGGTCTTCTGGTGCTCATTGACCTGCTCGACAGCCTTCAGCACCTGCATCGAATAGCCGTTCTGGTCGGCTGTCTTGATGAGCGCCTTCACGTCCTTGGGGAAGCATGAGCCGCCATAGCCGCAGCCGGCATAGAGGAACTTGCGACCAATGCGCGTGTCGCTGCCGATGCCGGCACGCACCATGTTTACGTCGGCGCCGACAAGTTCGCACAGATTGGCAATGTCGTTCATAAACGAGATGCGCGTAGCCAGCATGGAGTTGGCGGCGTACTTCGTCATTTCGGCCGACGGGATGTCCATGAAGATGACGCGGAAGTTGTTCATCATGAACGGCTTATAGAGGCGCGAGAGGGTCTTCTTGGCCTTTTCGCTGTCAACGCCGACGACCACGCGGTCGGGGCTCATGAAGTCCTTGATGGCATTGCCTTCCTTCAGGAATTCGGGGTTTGACGCCACATCGAAGGGAACGTCGGCACCGCGCTTTGCCAATTCCTCGGCAATGGCGTCGTGCACCTTGCGTGCAGTGCCCACGGGGACGGTCGACTTAGTCACCACGACCAGGTATTTGTTCATGTTCTGCCCAATCGTACGGGCCACTTGAAGCACATATTTCAAGTCGGCCGAACCATCCTCGTCGGGCGGCGTGCCGACAGCGGAGAAGACAATCTCCTGATCATTGAGTACTGAAGCCAGGTCGGTGGTGAAGTTCAGACGCCCTGCCTTGACGTTCTTCATGACCAGCTGGTCGAGACCGGGCTCATAGATGGGGATTTCGCCTTGCTTGAGGCGTTCAATCTTTGTGGCGTCAACGTCGACACACGTCACGTTGACACCTGTTTCGGCAAAACAGGCGCCTGACACGAGCCCGACGTAACCTGTTCCTACAATTGCAATGTTCATGCTTTTACCTTAATTAATAATAAATAGTTGATAGTTTAATTAGTCGAAAAGAACGGCATTCTTCAGCCATGGAGCACGCATGTCCTTGTCGCTCAGCAGCAGCTGGGCAACATCCAGGGGCCATTGAATGTTCAGTTGGGGGTCGTCCCAGCGGATGGAAGCTTCGTCGTGGGGGGCATAGACGTTGTCCACTTTATAGGTGAAGATGGCCTCGTCGCTCAGCACCATGAAACCATGAGCGAATCCACGTGGAATGAAGAACTGCAGTTTGTTCTCATCGCTCAACTCAACGGCCAGGTACTTCCCAAATGTCGGTGAACTGCGACGGATGTCTACGGCCACGTCAAAGACGCGCCCCTTGATGACCCTCACCAACTTGGCTTGCGCTGAAGCCCCCTTCTGGTAGTGAAGGCCGCGCAGAACGCCGCGGGAGGACATCGATTCGTTCTCCTGTACGAAGTCGACATGACCGATGTGCGCTTCGAATTCAGCTTGACGGAAGCTCTCGAAGAAGTAGCCTCGTTTGTCATTAAACACTTTTGGTTCAATGACATACACATCTTTTATGGAAGTCTCTCTATAATTCATAGTCCCTTTTTTGGCTAAATGACCATGCAAAGGTATGAAAAAAAAACGAGATGAAGAAATATAATTCACTGAAAAACAACACATGAAAAAAAAGAGAACGAATTGTTTGTTCATATCAGAAAAAAACATTACCTTTGCAGGCGTGATTGAAATAGACAGACATATAGAAATATTGTTGCTGAGCAACGATTGCGTCATCGTTCCCGACTTGGGCGGTTTTATGGCGCATCATATAGACGCACGCTACGACGAACGGGAACAATTGTTCCTCCCTCCCCTCCGTACTTTGGGCTTTAACCCGCAGCTGAAAATGAACGACTCGCTCTTAGTGCAGTCATACATAGAGGCTTACGACTTAAGCTACCCGGAAGCATTACGCCGCATTGAGACCGAGGTGGTGGAGCTGAAACAGCATCTGGAGACCGAGGGACGCTATGAACTGAACGACCTTGGCGTGTTGCAGGTTAACGATGAGGGCAAACTGGAATTTGAGCCCTGCGAGGCCGGCATTCTGACTCCTCACCTCTATGGCCTCAGCTCATTTGAGATGGAGCTTCTCGCCCAGCAGAAAGACAATGCCGAGGATGCAGCCGAAGCTCCGACGGCAAAGATTGAGCCTATCGGACAGCCGTCCGCCTCGAGTGACACGATCACCATCAAGATGGCTTGGATTCGCAATCTGGCTGCCACCGCCGCAGCCATCATTGCTTTCTTCATGATGACCACTCCTGTCAGGAACAGCACTGTGGAGATGCAGCAGAGTGCCTTCATTTCCTTGCCTTCAGTCTCTACTGTGATTCCCGAGCCCAGTGCCCCTCAGGCTGTAAGCCCTCAGGATGTGCCCCAGTCGTATTTCTGTTTGGTGCTTGCCAGTCAGGTGTCAAAGCCGAATGCCGTTTCTTTCATCGAGACGCTCCACAACGCGGGTTTTGACGAGGCAAAGATGATGGAGACAAAGAGCATGCGCCGAGTGGTCTACGGAAGCTATGCCACAGAGTCAGAGGCCTACGCCAAATTACGTTCACTCCGTGCCGACAGTCGCCATTTTGCCGAGGCATGGGTCCTGGAAGTCAAGAACTAAGCGCTGCCATTCTGTTTTATGAAACGCGTACGTTGTCCTAAGTGCGACCAATACATCACTTTTGATGAAACCCAGTACGAAGCTGGCCAGTCGCTGGTTTTCCAGTGTCCTGACTGCGGTAAGCAATTCGGCATTCGTATCGGCGTCTCCAAATTGCGCCAGACGCAGCGCGAGGAGAATGCATCCGGCGGTCCCAAGCTTGAGGAAGGTGAGGGCCGCTACGGTAGCCTAATCGTCATTGAGAACGTGTTTCACTATAAGCAGACACTGCCCTTAAAGTTGGGCGACAACCAGATTGGCCGCTACCAAAAAGGCAATCCCGTCAACACACCCATTGAGACTGTTGATCCGAGCGTTGACCTGCTGCATTGCATCGTTAACGTAAGCCTTGACAAGCACGGCCAACTGAAGTATACGCTTAGGGATGCCAACAGCAACACGGGCACATTCGTCGACAACGTAGAGATTACCCCTCGTGAAAGGCGCGTCATTGAGGACGGAACGCTCTTTACGATTGGCGCCACGAGCATTATTCTGCATACACCCGACTCTAAATAAATTCGTTATTTGAATTTAAAACACCGCTTTTCTGTTAATATCGTTAAAATTAACGGAAATAATTAACCAAACGTTTGCTACTTATCAAATAGTTTCTTTATCTTTGCAATCGGATTAAGACAAAAGAAGCTAATGAAGAAATCAACTATATGGACAATAGCAGTGGTGATGGGACTCTCGTTCCTCGGATTGCTCTTCTTGCAGATTTCCTATATCGAGGAGATGGCAAAGATGAAGAAGGAGCAGTTTGATGAGAGTGTCACCCGCAGCCTCTATCAGGCCTCGCGTCATCTCGAGATGAACGAGACCCTGCGCTATCTGGAGAAAGACGTCAACGACGTGGAGCGTCGTGCCTACAGTCAAGATTCCGTGGTGGTCAACGGTCTGGATGGCTCCATTCAGCATTCCCATCAGTTCGCCGTGTCTGCCGACGACGGGACGATGTATTCAGCCTTTGAGCTGAAAACATTTGCCACGAAGCCTTCCACCATCCCCAAGGCCATGATCATGCGGGGCGACAAGCGCGGCGGCAGTGCCGAGGCTGCCAAGACCCTTCAGGAAATTGTGCGCACGCGCTATGTCTATCAGAAAGCTCTGCTTGACGAGGTCATATACAATATATTATATACAGCCAGCGACAAGCCCCTCAAGGAGCGCGTCAACTTCAAATTGCTCGATCAGGACATCCGCTCCGAGCTACTGAACAACGGCATCAACATTCCCTATCACTTCACGGTCTCAACTGCCGATGGCAGAGAGGTTTATCGCTGTCCGGACTACTCTGAGGAAGGCGAAGACATGAGCTACACCCAAACTCTTTTCCGCAACGACCCTGCGCAGAAGATGGGCATTGTCCGCATCCACTTCCCCGACATGAATTCCTACATCTTCTCAAGTGTCAGGTTCATGATTCCCGCCATCGTGTTCACCATTGTCCTGCTCATCACGTTCATCTTTACCATCGTTGTCATATTCCGCCAAAAGCGCTATACGGAAATCAAGAACGATTTCATCAACAACATGACGCATGAGCTGAAGACACCCATCTCGTCGATTTCCCTCGCTGCACAGATGCTCAACGACGAGTCCGTTGAGAAAAGTCCCCAGATGCAGAAGCATCTTGGCAGTGTTATCGGCGACGAATCGCGCCGCCTGCGCTTCCTGGTTGAAAAGGTGCTCCAGATGTCAATGTTCGACCGCAAGACCGCAACGTTCAAGAAAAAGGAACTCGACCTCAACGAGCTCCTCGAACAGATAGCATCTTCGTTCACCCTCCGCGTAGAGCATACTGGCGGACATATCTACACGGAGATTGAGGCCATCGATTCGGCCCTCTACGTCGATGAGGTTCATTTCCAAAACGCCATCACCAACCTGATGGACAACGCCGTGAAATACCGTCGGCCCGACGAACCGCTCGACATCCATATCCGCACGTGGAATGAGGGTGAGAAGCTGTGTTTCTCGATCACCGACAACGGCATGGGCATCAAGCGTGAGAACCTGAAGAAGATATTCGATAAGTTCTATCGTGTGCATACCGGTAATGTTCACGATGTGAAGGGCTTCGGCTTAGGCCTAGCATACGTAAAGAAGATCATCAACCTGCACGACGGAGAAATCAGTTGTGAAAGTGAATACGGCAAGGGGACCACCTTCACCATCTCCCTGCCCACCCTGCAAGAAACATCATAGTATTAACATTTAAATTATCAAGACGATTATGGAAGACAAACTGAAAATCTTACTTTGCGAGGACGACGAGAACCTCGGAATGCTGCTCCGTGAGTATCTGGCAGCCAAGGGCTACGAGGCTGAGCTTTGCCCTGATGGCGAGGCAGGCTTCAAAGCTTTCCTGAAGACTAAGTTCGACATCTGTGTGCTCGACGTGATGATGCCAAAGAAGGACGGTTTCACCCTGGCTCAGGAAATCCGCTCCGCCAATGCAGAAATTCCCATCATCTTCCTCACGGCAAAGACCCTGTAGGAAGACATTCTCGAAGGCTTCAAGCTTGGAGCGGACGACTACATCACCAAGCCCTTCTCCATGGAGGAACTCGTGTTCCGTATTGAAGCCATCCTGCGCCGTGTGCGTGGCAAGAAGAACAAAGAGTCAACGCTCTATCACATCGGTAACTTCGTCTTCGACACCCAGAAGCAGCTGCTCACTATCGGTGAGAAGCAGACGAAGCTGACGACTAAGGAGAATGAGCTCCTGGCTCTGCTCTGCTCGCATGCCAACGAAATCCTGCAACGCGACTTCGCCCTGAAGACTATCTGGATTGACGACAACTACTTCAATGCCCGCTCGATGGACGTCTATATCACCAAGTTGCGTAAGCATCTGAAAGACGATCCTCAGATTGAGATCATCAACATCCACGGCAAGGGCTATAAGCTCATCACCCCTGAGGAGGATTAACTCCACGCCAAAGTGAACAGTCTCTGATGAAGGTAAGAATCACGGCTATCCGTCAGACAGTCTATCCTGACCTGATGGCAAAGTATGAGAATGCCATTGAGCATGCTTGCAACGTCACGGAGGGCCAGCAATGGATCTCCGTTGACGGCAAGCAGCCCGAGGGCATGTGTCCTGCTGCGTGGTACTCCATGCGCGAGTTCGTTGAGTCGCTGGCCCGGGGACAGGGCAACTTCTACGACGGCTGGATGCAGAACCCGATGAGTGCTATGATTAGCTGTAATGATGGTTTTCGTCCGTTCAGCTTCTATATTGAAGCCATCGGTGAATGAAGACACACCAGACATTATGGCAATTCAAGTGACTTACAGAAGGACGCGACGGCTGTCAATGCGCATTGTGAAGAACGGTGACGTGCATGTGTCGGTTCCTATCGGTATGCCAAAGGCTGAGGTGATGAAGTTCATCGAAGAACACCGTGAGTGGATTGCGGAGGCACGCAAGAAGACCGAAGAACATCAGGTGAAGCGTGCAGCATTCTTCAACCAGCTTCCATTACAGACTCGCGCCCAGGCTGAGGAGGCAGTCCAGCGGCTCAAGGCATTGATTGAACCAATGGTGGAGCATCATGCCAGGACAATGAATGTCAAGCCGTCGCGCATCAGCTACAAGGCCATGATTTCCCGCTGGGGTTTCTGTAATGTCAGGGACAAGTCCATTTGCTTCTCTATCTATCTTTTGCTCCTGCCCGAGTGGTGCGCAGAACATATCGTCGTCCACGAGCTCTGCCACCTGTTGGAGCCCAGCCACAACGCACGCTTTCACGCTTTGATGGATTGCTATTACCCTCGTTGGCGCGAAGCCCGCAAGGAGACTCACCGCATCTGCCGCATGGAGGGAGTAGATGAAGAATGAACAAAGTGTCAGCCCAGATCTAAAGATGAAAGACTATCCGGACAGAATGAAACCTGACGAAGCACGGCAGTTTCGCGACGATGTGCTAAACATCGTCAGCCAGATTCCCGTGGGGAGGGTTACGACCTACGGGATCATTGCGGCATTGGCGGGCTGGCCGAGCCACTCGAGGATGGTGGGACGGACACTCAGGTATACGCCAGGGGCTGAGGCGCTGCCATGCCATCGAGTGGTCAATCAGGCGGGTCGGACTGCGCCAGGATGGAGCCGGCATCGCCCTTTGCTGGAAGCCGAGGGTGTGACGTTTCTGGCTAATGGGCATGTTGACATGCAACGCCATCTGTGGGAGCCTGACTTAGAAGCAACAATTTGATATTAACGACATAAACAACCAAGAGGAAGAAAATGAAAATAGGAATCATCGTCGCCATGGACAAGGAACTCGAGCAACTGCGCCGCGTGTTCGAGGGCAGCCAGGTGAGAATCGACAAGTGCGGCATCGGCAAGGTGAACGCTGCTCTCGGAGCGCAACGCATGATCAATGAGTACCATCCCGACTGCATCATCTCGAGCGGATGCGCCGGCGGCAACGGCGACGACATCCAGGTGCAGGACGTAGTCGTCAGCTCGGAGCTATGCTATCACGATGTCTACTGCGGCACTGCCATCGACAACTCGACGCAGTACGGCCAGGTGCAGGGCCTGCCCGCCCGTTTCCAGGCCGACCCCTTCTTGCTTCGCAAAGCTGTGGAATTCAACACTCATAACTCGTCATTCAAAATTCATCCCGGTCTCATCGTCACCGGCGACTGGTTTGTCGACTCGCGCGAAAAGATGCGTGAGATCGTCGGCCACTTCCCCGAGGCGCGGGCCGTCGACATGGAGTCGTGTGCCATAGCCCAGGCGTGCTATCTCAGCAACGTGCCGTTCATCTCGTTCCGCGTCATCAGCGATGTGCCCCTGCGCGACACCGACGCCTCTCAGTATCATGACTTCTGGGCTCAGGTGGCTGAACGCTCCTTCACGACCACCCGTGCTTTCGTCGAAAGCCTCTAATTATCAATTATCAATTTTCAATTATCAATTAGAACAAAGGTGGAAGTTATACAGAGTTTTACCATCGACCATACCCGGTTGAAGCCGGGCATCTACGTCTCGCGCGAGGATAAAGGATTCACAACGTTCGACCTGCGCATCACCGAGCCAAACAAGGAGCCGGCCATTGCTCCCGCAGCCATCCACAGTCTGGAACACCTGATGGCCACGTGGTTCCGCAACTCCGAAGTCAAGGACGACGTCGTCTACGTCGGCCCAATGGGCTGTCTCACAGGCATGTATATCATCATGATCGGCAACTATACAGTTGAAGACATGCGACGGCTGACCATCGAATGCCTTCAGTGGATCCTCACGCAGGATGAGGTGCCCGCCACACGCCCTGAGGCCTGCGGCAACTACCTGCTCCACGACCTGCCCATGTGCAAGTGGGAGTCGCGCCGCTATCTCGACCGTCTGCAAAACGATTTCCATTCGGAATACACAAAGCTCCGGATCACCCTCAATGACGGTCGTGTGTTTGCTGACGCATAGCGTTGACTAAGCAAAGTGATATGTATCAAAAAGAAGCGGTGCTTTTAATGAAGAAAAGTACCGCTTCTCTTGTGGAAAAGCGGTACTTTTCTCGGGGAAAAGCGGTACTTTTCTGGTGGAAAAGCACCGCTTTTCTTGTAAGCTGAATTACTCGACCAGCGTGATGCGTGTTGTAGAGCTCTGCTTCTGGCCCATGGCGTCCGACTGGCTCTCCACGGTGAGCGACTTCACCCAGCCGTCGGCTCCCAGTTCGTAGCTGGCCTTCTCGGTAGCGTCGAAGGTCATCTGGTCCATCATCATGTCAATGTTCTGCTTGATCATGTCGGCCTGCTCGGGCATCGTCTGCTCAATCTGGGCGATAATCATCTGCTTCAGTTCCTCTTTCGACATGTTCATCTTCGACGAGGTGGACACCATGGAGCCATCCTTCTTCGTCAGGAAGTACATGCGCTGCATCTTCAGGCCCTGCTGGCTGGTGAAGCTCTCCTGGGCACCATTGGCCACGGTCTTGCCGTTCAGGGCCAATACGCTCGAAGCCTCGATCATGCTGTTGACGGTGCTCTCCTCGGTCAGCTGACCACTAATCTGCTGCGTCAGCACGTCGCGCGGCAACATCTGGGCAGCCTCAGGATGCTTCTCGAGTATGCGATTGAACATCACGTCGATAGCGTCGAAGGCTTTCTGCTTCATCTCCTCGTAGTTAGCGATGCCCGTCACCTTGCCGTCGACATCGGTCTTCACGGTCGTGCTGATGCCGTCGGTCAGCTGCATACCCATGGTCATGAGCGTGCCCATCAGGTCGTCATCGCCGACGTTGCTCTTGAATCCTTCGGTCACGCTCGTCAGCAGGTAGCCGTCGCTTGTGCGGTCGGCCACCTTGATGGTCTGCTTAGCCGTCATCTTGACCTCCTTGCCAGCGGCATTGACGGTCGACTCAATCTGATAGACCTTCGTCATTCCCTTTTCCATTTTCGGGCTGATCTTCACGCCCTGAGCCTGGGCGGCCACTGCCATCATCAGGCAGGCCACCACCATTGTCATTGTCTTTTTCATACCTTTCTTATTATATTAAAATTAAACATGTTTGTCTCATCGACGCTGCAAAATTACTCACTTTCCCTGAAACCACCAAACAAAAGGGTGCGCAAAAGTTTGCCAACCGTCATTTGCAAACTTTTGCGCACCCGCCACTGATTATCTATTCCCTTCAGATCTTTTCACGACTTGTTGGCCTTCTTGCGCTGGTCGTGGTCGAGGATGATCTTGCGCATGCGCATCGTCTTGGGGGTGACCTCGACGAGTTCGTCGGCCTTGATGTACTCAAGGCACTCCTCAAGGCTCATGACGACCTTCGGGATGACGCGGGCCTTCTCGTCGGAACCGGAAGCGCGCACGTTGGTCAGCTGCTTGGCCTTGCAGACGTTGATGACGAGGTCGTTGTCGTGGACATGCTCGTCGACCACCTGACCGTAGTAGACCTCCTCACCCGGGTCGATGAAGAACTTGCCGCGATCCTGCAGCTTGTCG
>JAFTGI010000198.1 GCA_017458195.1 Prevotella sp. | reverse complement strand
GATGTTCGAGGGAGCCACCTCGCCGATGTACATCGGGCAGATGGCCGATGCCAGTCCGACGCCGATGCCGCCGATGATGCGGTAGACGTTGAACATGAGCAGCAGCGAGTAGGACGGCGCGCCGTGCTCGAAGAACAGGAACTCGGGCTCCATGCTTCCCAGTGCAGAGATGAAGAACAGCAGTCCAGCGATGATGAGCGACTTCTTGCGGCCCAGGTTAGTGGCCAGGAAGCCCGACAGCGCAGAGCCGATGATGCAGCCGATGAGTGCAGAGGCCGACGTGAAGCCGTGCCATCCGTCAGTGTAGTTAAAGTCGTGAGCCTCCTTGAAGAAAGCCTGCAGACCCTTTTCGGCTCCCGAGATGACAGCCGTGTCGTAGCCGAAGAGCAGTCCGCCCAGCACGGCCACCATGACGATCGAGATGAGGTAGCCGCGGCTACCAGTGTCTTGTTTGTTCATTGTTTTATTTATTACTTTTTTACCTTTTTACTTTTTTACCTTTTTACTTTTTTACTTTTTCAAAGTTTTACTTTCAAAGTTTTCAGCTGGGCCTGCTCGCTCGACGTGCCGACCATCACCTCATGCTGTCCGGGCACCACGCGCATCGTGTTCGTCAGCGGATCCCACGTCTCCAGCTCGTCGCGCGTCAGCTGCAGGGCGACGGTCTTCTTCTCCCCTGGCTTCAGCGTGACGCGCTGATAGCCGCGCAGCGTCTTCAGCGGGCCCTCAGCGTCGGCCGTGCGGCGCAGGTAGACCTGAACGGTCTCGGTGCCCTCCCGCTGGCCCGTGTTCTCGACGGTGCAGGTGACGATGAGCTTGCCGTCGCTCACCTTCGCCTTCTGCTTCGTCAGCCTGAAGGTGGTGTAGCTCAAGCCATGACCGAAGGCAAAGAGCGGCTCCGACTGGAGATAGCGATAGGTGCGCCCCGCCATGCGGTAGTCGAGGAAGTCGGGCAGCTGCGAGTCATTGCGGTAGAACGTCACGGGCAGCTTGCCCGACGGATTGACGTCGCCGCAGAGCACCTCGGCCAGCGCCTGTCCGCCGGCCTCGCCGCCATACCATGCCTGGACGATGGCGTCGCACGTCTCGCGGGCCTCGGGCTCCAGGGCGATGGCGCCGCCGGAGCAGCAGACGAAGACAACGTGCTTGCCGGCCTCATGGAGCATGCGCAGCATCCTGCGCTGCACCTCAGGCAGCTCGATGGTGGTGCGGTCGCCGCCCTTGAAGCCCGGATCACTGACCTTCATCTGCTCGCCCTCGACGCGGGGCGATATGCCTCCGACGAAGACGACGGTCTCAGCCGAACCCACCTGGCGCAGTAGCTCGTCGTCCGTCGGCGTATACTGGCGGCGCACGTCGAACTGCATGACAGCCATGTCGTCGGTCTGCTTGTAGTCCACCTGGATGCAGTAGTCGCGGCCCGCCTTGAACTCCATCTCGCGGGTGGCCTCTTGGATGCGGTTGCGCGTCTTCCACTCGTTGACCAGCGTGTCGCCGTCGACGATCAGGCGCATCATGTCGTCAGCCCCGACGTAGAGCTGCAGCCGCTGGTCGCGGTCGGTGCGCAGCGTGGCCTCATAGCGGGCCGTGAAGTGGTTGAGCTCCACGCCCGGGGCAAAGACCGTGGCCCCGCCGTTGCTCAGGTTGATGGGCTCGGCATAGACGACCGTAGCGACGGGCTCGCCCTCCATCTGCTCATTGTTCCAGTAAGTGGCCTGCATGCCCTGGCGCCCGTCGGGCGTGTGCAGCAGGTTGAAGAAGCTCTCGGTGACCATCGGGCTCGTGATGCCGCATCCCGGGATGTATTTCACCTGCTGCCCCAAGCGCCGTCGGAGGCCCTGCAGGATGGTCGTCGTCTCAGTGGGATAGCCCGCATAGTTGCCCCACATCATCACCGAGTCGTTGGCGTTGGGGCCCATGACAACAAAGCCCCCCTCAGTCCCTCCTTGGGTGGAAGTTTTTAGAGGTAATATCCCCTCCCCTTCGTCTTCTTTTTTATTTTTATATTCTTTTATTTTTTTTTTTTTCAAAAGCACAATCCCCTCTCTTGCCACTTGCAGTGCCAGCTGCTTATGCTCCTTAGAAGCTATGACGCTCGCGGGGATGCGCGTCCACTCCACCAGCTCGTCGGGATCCATGTCGCCCAGCTCAAAGCGGGCGCGCAGCAGGCGCCGCAGGCTCCGGTCGATGTCCTGCTCCGTCAGGTCGCCCCGGCGCACGGCCTCAGGCAGGTGGCGGTAGGCATTGCCGCACTCCACGTCGGTGCCCGCCCGCACGGCCTTGGCCGACGCGTCGGCAGCGTCCGGCGACACACCGTGATAGTCGGGCAGGAAATCCCAGATGGCCCCGCAGTCGCTCGTAATCAGACCGCGGAAGCCCCAGTCCTGGCGCAGGATCTGATGCTCGTAGCGCGACTGGGCGCAGCAGGGCTCGCCGTCGATGCGCTGGTAGGCGCACATCACCTCAGCCACACCTGCGTCGACCAGCGTCTTGAAGGCCGGCAGATAGGTCTCCCAGAGGTCGCGCTCCGGCAGGTCCTCGATGTTGAACGTGTGGCGGTTCCACTCCGGCCCGCTGTGCACGGCGAAGTGCTTGGCACAGGCCAGCAGCTTGCGGTGGCGCGCGCCAACTGGCCCCTGCAGACCGCAGACCACGGCCCTGCCCATGCGGCCCGTCAGGAAGGGGTCCTCGCCGTAGGTCTCCTGGCCGCGGCCCCAGCGCGGGTCGCGGACGAGGGTGAT
>JAFTGI010000197.1 GCA_017458195.1 Prevotella sp. | reverse complement strand
ATCTCGGCAGAGATCATCGTGTAGCCGAGCATGCAGCCGTAGATAGACATGGCCGTGTGGAGCGGGTTCAGACAGGTCGTGACCTTCATCGTCTCCACCTTGTCGACGGTCTCACGAGTCGTGTGGAGGGCGCCGCCGAGGTCGAGTGGGGGACGGCCGTTGGTGTAGTGGTCCTCGCTGACCAGATACTGCACTTCCTCGGCGTTGACGAAGGGTGCGGTGAAGGTGTGCTTCTCCGTCTCGATATAGTTGTTGTCCTCGAAACCGTCGGCCTCGAGCAGCTCCTTCACCTTCTGGTGCGGGCGCGGCGTAATCTTGTCAATCATCGACCAGGGGAACGTCACCTTCGTCTCGTCCTTCAGGTAGTCGAGGAAGGCAGCGGGCGCGAGGCCGTCCTTCACCCAGCGCTCAGCATAGGCCAGGACGCCGTTGCGAACCTTGTCGCCGTTGTGCGAGCAGTTGTCCATCGACTGCACCGTGACAGGCAGTTCAGCTGCCTGGAATCGCTCGTAGAGCAGACTGCAGACCTTGCCCATGGCGAAGACAGGCTTCAGTCCGCGGGCCAGGTCAGCCTCGTTGTAGCCGTAGCCCTTCTCGGTGATGGTGAACGAAATCATCTGGAGCGAGGGACTCCTGAAAATGTCGACGAGGCGCTGCCAGTCAGGGAACTGCGGGTCAGCCTTCAGGGCCTCGGTGACGCTGGCGATGACCTTCTTCTCGATGTTGCCGTTGGAACAGAGCGACACGGCCAGCGAGAGGTTGTCGTAGGGGGCGTAGGCCTTGTCGACGACCTCGTAGTCGAAGGTCTCGGCCACGATGACGCCGCGGTCGTACTTGCCCGTGTTCAGGGCGTCGTTGAGGATGGCTGCCGGGAAGGCCCTGAAGATGTTGCCTCCGCCGAAGTGCACCCATGTGGGCTCCTTGCGGGTCTTCTCGCGCACGGCCTTGATGTCAAACTTTGGGAGCTGGTAGCCCTTTTGTTCCCACTCTGCGGCATTAAACTGGCCGCTCAGTATGTCTGTTAACTTCATTGTAAATTGATCAGTCAAAGAATCCGGGTTGTTTGTATTCAATTCCTAACTCGCGGTCTACGGTGGCGAGGATGCCCTGCACCTGACCGAGGGCGAACATGCGGCCGAGCAGCGTGTAGCCGGCGTTGTGGCCATGGCTCGATTCATCCATGATGCCGCCGGGCTCGTCGGTGAAGGTCATGCCGTGGTCGACGCGCATGGGCAGCTGCGGGTTTTCCTTCTCAAAGATGCGGCAAAGCTCGATGATGTCGGCGCGACCGCCCAGATGGCTCGCCTCGGTGAAGTCGCCGTTCGGGAAGATATGACACGAGCGCAGATGGACGAAATGGGTGCGCGAGGCAAACTTGCGGGCCAGCTCCACCACATTATTATATGTACCCGCGCTAAGGCTGCCGGCACAGAAGGTGAGGCCATTGTGCTTGTTGGGCACGGCGTCAAGGAACCACTGGATGTCCTCCTCGGTGCGCACGATGCGGGGCAGTCCCAGAATCTCGATTGGGGGATCGTCGGGATGGACGCACATGTTCATGTTGTACTCCTCGCACGTGGGCATGATTGCTTCAAGGAAATACTTCATGTTTTCGCGTAACTGCTTCTTGTCGATGCCTTTATAGAGGTCGAGGAACTCGCGGAACTTCTGCACCGGGGCTTCATCGTTTTCGGAGAAGTTGCCCGAAACGAAGCCCTGCGTCTTGATGACGATGTTCTCCACCAGCTTGTGGTCTTTCTCGGGTGTCATGGTCTTGGCCAGCTCGTCGCACTCGGCCAGCACATTCCTATTGATCACTTCTCCCTTCTCATTTTTCATTTCGAAGTTCGCCCATTCCTCGCGCGCACCTTCACGCTTCAGGATGTAAATGTCGAAATAGGCAAACTCGGCATAGTTGAAGTAGAGGTTGGTGGCACCGTTGGGATTGTTGTGGAGCAGGTCGGTGCGGGCCCAGTCGAGCACCGGCATGAAGTTGTAGCAGATGCAGTGGATTCCCTCAGCCGACAGATTGCGCAGCGACTCCTTGTAGACCTCGATCTGGTGGTCGCGGTCGGGACCGCCGTACTTGATGGTCTCTACCACGGGCAGGCTCTCGACAACGCTCCAGCGCATGCCGTAGCTCTCGATATACTCACGCAGGTCGCGGATCTTTTCGCGCGTCCACACCTCGCCTAAGGGCACGTCGTGCAGAGCCGTCACGATGCCCTCGACTCCGATTTGTCTAAGCATGGCAAGCGTTATCTTGTCCTTCTTGCCAAACCATCTCCATGTTCTTTCCATTTGTCGATTTGTTTTTACTTTGCTTTTAATATATGCCGCAAAATTACAAAGAATAATTGATACTTCCAAATTTACACCGAGTAATGAGTAAAAGTTTCTACTATTTTGAATCAAATTAACATTGTTGGCGAGTTGGAGTAACTACTCAGTCCCTGAGCATTGTTGTTTAGGAGGGTCTGAAAGAGACTCTCCTAAACAATATACTTTTCGATAAATGTAGCGTCAGGTGCTTCCTCTGTTATCAACAGATATAGAGTATTGAACTTTGATTTCCCGT
>JAFTGI010000020.1 GCA_017458195.1 Prevotella sp. | reverse complement strand
TGTACAAATATTTGGTCAGTCGGAAAAACGGGTTGCAGAAGATGCGGTTCTTTACAGGCAAATAGACGTCACTTTGATTACAAAGTGGTGCTTTTCGAATGTACTATACCCCAATATTACTTTCGAGAAGTACCGTTTCTTGACTTGAGAAGAACCGTCTCACCGATAGGGAAGGACCGATATTTTTCAACCGTTATTCAGACTGATCCCAAATATTTGTTTAGTTTCTGCGCGGAGCGCATCCCATGAAACCAACGGCTTTGACCATAGGAAAACACTGCAAAAAGGGCATTCGTGTAGAAAAAACACTAATTTTTGCCCTCGGACGCAAAAAAACTCCGAAAAATGATACGAGTTATTAAAATTTTGATTATCTTTGTGCCCGAAATGTCCCTATGCCTTAAATTGGCGGCTACTACAGACTGACTATCATCGATTGAAACAACTATATATTTACTAACTTTTTAATTTTTAAGCTTATGAGATTTTCAAAACTACTCGTTTTGAGTGCACTGTGCCTCTCTGGCATCAGCGCACAGGCAGCGATTGTGGGTGGCGTGCGCCAAAAGCCCGAACCCGCATCGTTCGTCAGCTACCAGCTGAATGATACAGTCTATCTGTATAACACTGGGGCCAAGATGTTCTTCCTTGGTGCTAACGACTGGAGCACACGCGCCAGCGTCGGCGACAAGGGCTACAAGGTCGTGTTCCAGGAGAGCGCATCCGCTCCCGAGGGCACGGTTGAGCTGACCGACTTCGTGGAGACTCAGAATGCCATGAAGAGCACTTTTTCTACTGCCGACGGTGAAGCTATCTGGGTTGACAACAGCTCAGAGACCTATCGCTTCTGGTCGGTCACGGCTGTCGGTGACGCCTATCGCATTGCCAACCCCGTCCGCGAGGGTTCATTCCTCGGCTGGAACGGTTCGGCAGCCGACACCCGCCTCTATCTGTTGACTCCCGAGACTGAAGGCGCTGCCATCGACTGGAAGATGGTTGCCCCCGCTGTCTACGAGTCATGGCTTGAGCAGCTGCCCGTCTTCAATAAGGCACAGGAGCTGAAGGCCGTCCTCGACGAGGCTAAGGAGAAGGGCATTGACGTTTCGGCACAGGAGGCTGTCTACCTCAATGAGAGTGCAACGATTGAGGAGCTGGAAGCTGCCATCGCTGCAGTCAAGGAGGCCATTGCCAACCAGGCAGAGGGTCAGGCCAGCGTCAGCAGTCCCGTTGACATGACAGGCTCGCTGACTAATCCCGCCTTCGATGACGGTACCAGCACCGGTTGGAGCGGCACCGCTCCCGGCATGTCTGGCGACGGCAACCACGCCGCTGCCCATGTGGCTGAGCACTACAACAAGACGTTCGACACCTATCAGGCACTCACCAATATGCCTAAGGGCGTCTACAAGATGAACGCCAAGACCTTCTTCCGCGGCACCTACGACGACCTGGTGAACGGCACCAACAAGGTGGCTTATCTGTATGCTGCCACTGCCGACACCCTGCGCACCTACTTCAATAATGCCTATTCGCCGCTGAACACTGAGTCGCTCGTTGGCAAGTATGGTTCGACCACCTACTTTGATACTCCCAACGTCGAAGGTAACACGACGGTCGGCGACGTGACCTACTACATCCCCAACAACCCCTCGACCTTCCGCCTCTACTATGAGGAAGAAGACAAGGACTGGTATGACACCAACCTCTTCTTCACCGTCAGCGACG
This sequence comes from Prevotella sp., assembly GCA_017458195.1. Classification (GTDB taxonomy): domain Bacteria; phylum Bacteroidota; class Bacteroidia; order Bacteroidales; family Bacteroidaceae; genus Prevotella. The sequence goes on along the minus strand of JAFTGI010000020.1, from coordinate 39,228 downwards.
GCAACGCTACGCTTGGCGTGAAGAAGGAGCAGAACATCACCACTACCGACTGGGCCGTCTTCGACCAGTTCAACCTGACCTACTACGGCAATGCTGCCGAGGCCTATCAGTATTGGGTCGACGAGTATATCAAGACTTGTCAGGACTACTCTGAGCTGTCCGAGGACGTAATTGTCACTGAGGCTTACGTCGACGCTTACAACGAGACCCTTCAGGGTGTCAAGGCCAGCAACCGCGAGGAGGCTCTGGCTGCTATCGCTGCCGTCGAGGCTGCCGTGAACGACATCACGCTCAACATCAGCCTGTGGAATCAGTATAAGGCTTTGATTGACTGGGCCATGCAGATTAAATTCAATGAGGACCTCGACCAGGATCGCATCGAGCTGACCTATGGTGTGGGAGACTGGGCTGAGTTAGACTCTGAGGATGTTCTCAAGGATCATTCTTTGACCAACGAGGAGCTGCAGGCCGAGGTTGACAAGTGGACTGCCATCCTGAACGAGGTGAAGAACTGGTACAAGGCTGTCGAAGGCGAGCGTGTCGACATGACCAACCTGCTGACCAACCCCGACTTCACCGGCGGTGCCAACGGATGGACCCGCGAGGCTGTCAGCGGTGGCAACGTCGCTTGGGGTAGCAACTGCTACGAGGCTTGGAACAACGCCAGCTTCGACGTCTATCAGGTTGTGAAGGACGCTCCCGAGGGCGTCTATGAGATCGAGGTGCAGGGCTTCTATCGCTACCTGCGCGGTGACAATGCCTGGAATGCCTATCAGACTGGAACTGAGCAGTATGTGAAGAAGGGTGGCGCTCCCGTGTTCGTCTACATGAATGCCAAGCAGACCCCGTTCCAGAATGTCTTTGACGAGCCCGTCACAGAGTCGTATGTCAACACCGACCAGTTCAGCGTTGCAATTGACGAGAGCTTGACCTACTACTTCCCCAACAATATGGCCAACAGTAACGAGGCCTTCACCGCCGGCATGTACAAGCAGTCGGCCTACGGTATCATCCGTAAGGGTCAGGACATGCGCATCGGTGTGAAGGGCCAGTCGAACCAGGGTGGCGACAGCTGGGTCATCTGGGACAACTTCAAGCTCTACAACGTTGGTAATAACGCTACGGTTCTGAAGACCTTGCTGCCCGACGAGGTGGCCAACGCCAAGGCCCTGCTCAGCGAGAACATGGGTAAGACTATCTACGAGAACCTCGTGGCTGCCATCAATGCTGCTGAGGCTGCCCTGACGAGCGACGACGGCGACGTGCTGTTCGATGCCCTGAGCAACCTCTTCGATGCTGAGGGTAATGTCAACGCTTCGATTGCCCTCTTCAATGAGCTCAATGCTGCCAACGAGAATCTGATGGACGACATTGGCAAGTTTGATGCAACCGCCTCTGCTACGGCCAAGGGCGCTGCCGGTGCCCTCTATGAAGAAATCTCTGCTGCCATCGCAGGCCACCAGATTGAGGATGCCGACGTGGCTGACTATCTGATCAAGATCAAGACTGCCAGAACGCAGCTCCGCATGCCCGCCGACTATGCCGACGCCAGCGACCTATCTCCCAAGGAGTTCTCGCCCGTCATCGTGAACAATGCTTACGACGAGAACAACAGCGGTTGGGACGGCACTGCTACGGCCTACAACGCTACGGCCGGCAACGTCGAGATCTTCGGCGCTAACTTCGACTACTATCAGGACATCTACGGTCTGCCCGCAGGTACCTATCAGCTCTCCGTCCAGGGCTTCTATCGCGCCGGCGGCTTTGCCAATGACTATACCAGCTACATGGCTAACCCCGACAGCCTGAACTACGCCTTCTACTATGGCATGGTGCTCAACGAGGGCGACAGCATCTACAGCAGCAAGACCCTCAAGCGCCTGGCTGCCGATGCTCTGGCTGCAAACCCTGGTGACGGCTTCGTCGAAGTTGGCAGCGGCAAGTACGTGCCCAACTCGATGGTGGCTGCCGGCGACGCCTTCCTGACCAACGTCAATCCCGACGACAACAAGACGCCTCTCTGCTACACGAACGAGCCTGTCACCTTCAAGGTGGGTGCCGACGGCTATGCACGTGTCGGCTTGAAGAAGGATGTGAACCTCACCGACAACTGGTGCATCTGGGACAACTGGACCCTCACTTACTTCGGCCCGAACAGTGAGCTCGTCGTCGACGGCGACGCTTCGCAGGGCATCGAGAACGTGCAGCTCGGCGAGCCCGTCCGCACCGAGTTCTTCACCCTCGACGGCCGCAAGACCACTGGCCTCATGAAGGGCATCGTCATCATGAAGCAGACCATGGGCAATGGTGCTGTCATCATCAAGAAGATTCGCAAGTAAGAACAACCAGTAAAGAATGATTCAAGATACATTCTGAAACTCTGACCAAAAAGGACTGGGGCGACCGCATCAACAGCGGTCGTCGCCAGCCCTTTTATTTTCTGACATCTATACCTTATTATAATAATAGAGCCGCAGCAATCCTGCGGGAACAGTCATCAAGCGGACCGACGGTCTGCTCACCGGAAAAGAAGAATAACTGCCCACAAAGATGACGTGGGCGTCGACATATACGAAGAATAAAAAGAAAAACAATAACACTAACAAAACCCTATGAAACGTAAAACTATCGTAATGCAAAAGCGACAGGTGGCGATGGCCATCTGCGGGATGCTGATAGGGACGGCCACGCTGACCACGTCGTGCTCCGACGACGTGCTCACCGGACAGCCATCGTGGCTGGGCAACTCTATCTACGAGCGCCTGCAGGAAGACGGCCACTACACGACCACCCTGCGCCTCATCGACGACCTGGGACAGGCCGAGGTGCTCGGCCACACAGGCTCGAAGACGCTTTTCGCTGCCGACGACCAGGCCTTCAGCGAGTGGTATGGCCACAACTCCTGGGGCGTCAACAGCTATGAACAGCTCACCGAAGCACAGAAGAAACTGCTGCTGAACAACTCGATGATCAACAATGCCTACCTCATCGAGCTGATGTCGAACGTGAGCGGCAACCCGCCCATGGAGGGCATGGCCATGCGTCGCGAGACGGCTGCCTCCATCTACGACTCCGTCTACGTCATGCCAGCATCGCAGATGCCCCGCACCGCCGCCTGGGCCGACTATCGCGAGCGCGGCAAGAGCATGCCCATCTTCAAGGATGGCACCGCCGCCCCGATGATCCACTTCCTGCCCGCCTTCATGCGCTACTACAAGATCACCGACGAGGACCTCGCCGTGCTCACCAACGGACAGGCCACCTCGACCGACGAGGCTTGGGTCAACGGCAAGAAGGTCATCGAGCGCGACATCACCTGCAAGAACGGCTACGTGCAGAAGGTCGACGGCGTCATCGAGTCGTCGCCCAACATGGCCGAAATCCTGCGCCAGCACCCGCAGATGTCCATGTGGTCGGAGCTCATCGACCGCTTCTCGGCACCCTACTATCATGCCAACGGCACCCGCGAGTATAACCGCATCTACAACAACGAGGACTCCGTCTTCACCCTGCGCTACTACAGCAAGCGCTCGCTGGGCGGCGAGGAGAACAACCGCATGCCCAACGGCGAGACGGCCCCGGCCCAGCTCTCCTTCGACCCAGGCTGGAACCACTATATGTACTCCAACACCATGGGCTATGACCTGCACTACGACGCCGGCGCCATGATCGTGCCGACGAACGAGGCCCTCCAGGAGTGGTGGAACGGCGACGGCCGCGACCTGCAGGACGAGTACAAGACCTGGGACAGCATTCCCGACGCCACGCTGGCCAAGCTGCTCAACGTCAACATGCTGCCGACGTTCACCGAGAGCGTGCCCTCGAAGTTCGACCACGTGCTCAACGACGCCAAGGAGGTGCTCGGCATCAAGGTCGAGGACATCGACTCGTGCTTCATGGGATGCAACGGCGTGGTCTACCTCGTCCACAAGGTGTTCTCGCCGGCCGAATATGCCTCGGTGGCTTATCCCGCACTGGCCCACGCCTCGACGATGAACATCATCTACTGGGCCATCGACCAGCGCAGCTTCCTGCCCTACCTGCTCTCCATGGACTCGAAGTATGCCTTCCTGATGCCCACCAACGATGCCATGTTCTACTACATCGACCCCGCCACCTACGGCGTCACGAACAACGTCACCGGGGACGACAGCGAGACCTACACCGTCGAGGCTCCGCAGATGATTTCATTCCGCTATGACGCCACGAAGACCGCCGCTGAGCGCGTCCAGGCAAGCCGCTTCAACTGTACGGTCGACGCCGACGGCAACATCACGCAGGGCACCCGCACCCAGCTTGAGGTGGGCCGCAACGTCATCAACAAGATGCTCGACGACCTGATGAACCAGCTCATCATCGTCATCCCCGACAAGTCGAAGACCCTCGAGGACTACGTGCGCGAGGGCTACCAGTACTTCAAGACCAAGGGCGGCAGCCTCATCAAGGTGATGCAGCAGCCCGACGGCAACCTGGCCTTCGCCGGCGGCTGGCAGATGGAGCACAACGACAAGCCGCTGCCCGCCACCGAGGTCTACACCAAGACCAACGGACGCTCCTATCAGCTTGAGAACCAGGTGCCCATGACGGCTCAGAAGTCGTTCTTCATGACCCTGCGCGAGCACCCCGAGTATAATTCGTTCTTCAATCTGCTCGACAACGACTACACCTCGCTGCTGTCGGAGAAGCTGAGCAACAAGTACACCCCGAGCGGACAGGCCCAGGGCAACAAGAACATGTCGCTCTTCGACAACTATAACTACACGGTCTACGTGCCCACCAACAGTTCGCTGCAACAGCTGCAGCGCGACGGTCTGCTGCCCAACGACCGTGAGCTCGACGCCGACCTGTTGTTGTGGGAAGAGGAAATCAGCGCCGTAGAGTCTCGCGAGCACACCGTGCTCGACAGCATCTGTGAGGCTGAGCGCTGGTATTCACCCACTGCCACATGGGAAGAAAAGGAAGCCACGATGGAGAAGGTGCGTGCCTGCGTGAAAGAGATCATCAGCGACTTCATCCGCTATCATGTGCAGGACCACTCGCTGGCCATCGGCATGGCGCCTGAAGCCAACCAGACTGACAACAACTACGAGTCGATGAAGCGCAATCCGTCTACGGGCCGCTTCTACCCCCTCACCGTCGAGTTCGACACCGAGAAGCTCAACGTCACCGACATCATGGGCAACACCCGCCAGGTGGTGAAGACCGAGGGACTCTACAACAACGTCTGCCGTGAATATTGGTTCGAGGGTGCCAACAACAGTGCCCGCCTCTTCATGGCCAGCGACGCCGTGGTCCACCAGATCAACGCCCCGCTCTTCTACGAGACGATGAGGCCCTGGCGCCAGGTGGTCAGCGACTATCTTAAACAAAACTAAGGAGGAGGACTACGCAATATGAGACAACTTAAGCATATCATCATGATGCTGGCACTGATGTTCACCACGACCATCAGCGCTCAGACAATCTCGTCGGTTCACGGAACGGTGAGCGACGATATGGGGCCGCTCATGGGTGCTACGGTCTGCGAAATCGACGCAACGGGCCGTATCATCGAGTCGGCCGTCACCGACCTGAACGGTAACTTCACGATGAAGATTCGCAATGCCAAGGACAAGATTCGCTTCAGCTACGTGGGCACGAAGACGGTCACGCTGCCTATCAACAAGACCACCTTCAACATCACCATGCAGTCGGCCACCCAGATCAAGGAGGTCGTCGTCAAGTCGAAGAAGCGCATGCAGGGCAACGCACTGCCTATCCCTGAGCGCGAAATCTCCTACGCCACACAGACCATCTCGATGAAGGAGTTCGAGGGTCTGGGCATCACCTCGGTCGACGAGGCCCTGCAGGGCCGCATCGCCGGTCTTGACATCATCGGCAACTCGGGCGACCTGGGCTCCGGCTCGACCATGCGTCTGCGTGGTGCATCGTCGCTCTCGACGCTGACCGACGCCAACCCGCTCATCGTCGTCGACGGCAACATCCGCGAGGTGAGCCTCGACAACTTCGACATGGCCGGTGCCAACAACGAGAAGTTTGCCGAACTGCTCAACATCAACCCTGAGGACATCGCCTCGATCACCGTGCTCAAGGATGCTGCCGCCACGGCCGTCTACGGTTCGCAGGGTGGTAACGGTGTGATCGAGCTGACCACCAAGCGCGGTGTGCGCGGTAAGCCGAAACTGACTTACTCGCTGAAACTCACCGGCACCCATCAGCCCAAGGGCTACAACCTGCTCAACGGTGACGACTACACCATGATGCTGAAGGAAGCTTACTTCAACCCTGAGCAGAACGACAACGCCTCCGACCAGAACGCCATCCCCGAGATTAACTACCTCGACAATACAGGCGGCTTCGCCGACTGGCTGCAGTACCGCGACAACACCGACTGGCGCGACGCCGTCACGCAGCACGGTCTGCGCCAGAACCACTACGTCACCATCTCGGGTGGCGGTGAGAAGGCCTCGTTCCGCATCGGTGGCGGTTTCGACCATGAGACCGGTACGATGATTGAGCAGAAGCTCAACCGATTCTCTACCCGTGTGGCCCTGGACTACAACGTGTCGCAGCGTATCCGCGTCAGCACCAACTTCGCCATGACCTACACGAAGAACGACATGAACTACGACAACCTGCTCAACATCGCCCTGAAGAAGATGCCTAACGTGAGCATCTACGAGAAGGATCCTGTCACCGGGCAGAACACGTCGTCCTACTACACCATGCCGTGGGAGGGCGTCTATATCGGTTCAGGCGTCTTCGAGAAGGACCAGCGCACCTATGTCAACCCCGTGGCCTCGGCCAAGCTGGCCAAGAACCAGCGCCGCACCTACGACATGTCGCCCGAGCTGGTCATCAACTACCAGCTGCTCGGACTCGACGAGGACCACTGGCAGCTGAACTGGCGCGGTTCGGTCTACATGAACATCTTCAACCAGTACGACGACAAGTTCTATCCGCAGGAGGTCACCCCGCGCGGCTGGGAGGGTAAGGTCAACACCTCGTTCTCCGGCTCGTCGAAGAGCGTCTCGTTCAACACCAAGCAGACGCTGACCCTGATCCCCGCTTTCAAGAACAAGGACCACTCGATGATGGTCATGGGCCGCTTCGAGCTCACCTCGGGTTCGTCGAACTATCAGAACACCAGCGGCTACGGCCTGCCCTCGACGTCGAACACCGTCACCAATCCCGCTGCCGGCGGACTGATTGACGACGTGGCTTCGGGCTACGGACAGTGGCGCTCGATGTACTATACGTTCTCGACGCACTATGCCTACAAGGGCCGCTACATGGCCGACTTTACGGTGCGTGCCGACGGAACGACCAAGTTCGGTCCCGGTCACCGCTGGGGCTACTTCCCCTCAGTATCACTGCGCTGGAACATCATTGACGAGCCTTGGATGGAGCCCCTCCGCGAAAAGTGGCTCTCGATGCTCTCGCTGCGTCCCAGCTGGGGCCGCGTGGGCAACCAGCCCAACCAGAACTATCTCTACACGTCGAAGTACGGCTCCACCAGCCGCTATCTCGACATGGCTGCCATGCAGCCTAACAACATCCGTTTGACCAACCTGAAGTGGCAGATCGTCTCGAGCTATAACCTCGGTGCCGACTTCGGTTTCTTCAACGACCGTCTGACGCTGACCATCGAGGGCTACCGCTCGACGACCACCGACATGCTGATGTCCAACTACCGCATTCCTTCGAACGCAGGTTTTGCCACGGTGCCCTATCGCAACAGCGGCAAGATGCGCAACACGGGTTGGGAGTTCCACATCAACACCAACCGCTTGATAAAGGCCGGCAAGTTCACGATGGACCTCAACGCCAACTTCGGTAACAACCGCAACGAGATTCTCGAGATGGACGAGTACATCCTCGACAACCTCAACTCGACGTTCGGCTACGGCAATGCCGAGTGGCTGCGCCGCGTGCAGGTGCACAATCCCTTCGGTGCCATCTACGGCTTCAAGTACAAGGGCGTCTATACGCACAACTACAACACGTTCATCAACATGACCCCCGAGGAGCGCCAGCAGTTCATCGCTGACGGCTACACCGCCCCCGTCGCCATGAATGCTGACGGAAGCCTGATTCTCGACGGCAACGGCGTGCCTGTCCGCATGATGTACAACTACACCAACGACGCTACGGGCAAGAACTACCGCTTCCAGGGTGGCGACGCCATCTACGAGGACATCAACCACGACGGTCAGATCAATGCGCTCGACATCACCTATCTGGGCTCATCGCTGCCTAAGCTGACCGGTGGTTTCGGCTTCACGTTCAACTATGGCGACTGGCGCCTGTCGACGCAGTTCACCTATCGTGTGGGCAACAAGATCATCAACCTGGCCCGCCTGCGTGCCGAGGCTATGATCGGCAACGACAACCAGAGCCAGGCCGTCAACTACCGCTGGCGCAAGGAGGGCGACATCACGACCATTCCGCGTGCCATGCACGGCGACAACTCGCAGTTCAACACGCTGGTCAGCGACCGCTTCGTTGAATCGGGTACCTACCTGCGCATGAGCTACGCCCAGCTGTCGTATGCCATCAAGAAGAAGTACCTGAAGTGGATCGGACTGAACCGCATCTCGTTCTATGCCTCGATCAACAATCCCTTTGTCCTGACGAAGTATTCGGGTGTTGACCCGGACATCTCGAATGCCGGATACGACCCCGCCATCGACAATGCACAGACGCCGCGTTCGCGTTCCTACACGCTGGGCGTAACCGTAGACTTCTAAATCGATTGACTAATTATGAGAAAGACATATAATAAGATAATGTGCGCACTCGCAGCCTTGTGTGGGCTGACGTCGTGCAGCGACTTCCTCGAGATCAAGTCGCAGAGCGAGATTGTGCTTGAGGACTTCTGGAACGAGAAGGCCGACGTCGACAATATCGTCGCCGGATGCTACTCGGCCCTGCAGGGCGACGGCGTCATGCGCCGCATGATGGTCTGGGGCGAGTTCCGAAGCGAAAATGTGATGGCCGGCCAGAACATCAACGACGATGCCAACCTCGAGAATGTGCTCAAGGAGAACATCACCGCCATCAATGCCTATACCACGTGGGACGGCTTCTACAACATCATCAACCGTTGCAACACCGTCATCAAGTATGCTCCGCAGGTGGCTGAGCGCGATCCGGGCTATACGGAAAGCGAGCTGAAGGCCACCATCGCCGAGGTCTCGGCCATTCGCGACCTGTGCTACTTCTATCTGATCCGCACGTTCCGCGACGTGCCTTATTCCACGGTGGCTTTCACCGACGACGACCAGACGATGGATCTGCCGGCCACGCCGTTCAATGCCGTGCTCGACAGTCTGATCCTGGACCTCGAATCAGTGAAGGGCGATGCCATACAGCGCTATCCCGAGACCAAGCCTCTCTATCAGACCGGCCGCATCACTCAGGATGCCATCCATGCACTGCTCTGTGAATTGTATCTCTGGCGCCAGGACTACGACAACTGCATCAAGTATGCCGACATGGTCATCGACTCCAAGAAAAAGCTCTATGAGGAGAAGCGCAACCAGAACTCGTCGTCGGGCTACGGACAGAGCAGCCAGAGCACCCTCAACAGCCGCATGAACGGCTATCCGCTGGTCAACAGCCTTATGTCAAGTGGATATTTCGGCAACACCTATACTGAGGTGTTTGTGCAGGGCAACAGTCAGGAGACGGTCTTCGAGCTGCTCTTCGACAAGAGCAGTGCCGGCAACACCATGCTGGGCAACTCGGCTGCCGGTGCCTTCTATGGCAACGCCAGTGTGCTGAAAGGCCTCGTCGGCCCGTCGACCGCTGTCACTGAGGACATTGCCAAGACTTCCTCGCGCACCATCTTTGCCGACCGCAACAAGATGGTCGACGCCCGCCTTTACGAGAATGTCAACAGCTCGGCTGAGGCTATCTGCAAGTTTGTGCACCAGGGCGTACTCATCAATGCCACACAGTCGACGAATGTGAGTGCCTCCTATTCGACCAAGTACGGCCATGCCAAGATTAGCAATGTCGATCATTATTACAACAGCAGCAGCTGGGTGATCTATCGTCTCTCTGACATCATGCTCCTCAAGGCAGAAGCCATCTGCCAGAAGATGCGCGATGGCAGCGACGACGAAATCAACGCCTACAACCAGCCGTTGCTGGAACAGGCCTTCTCACTGGTCAACGCCGTCAACAAACGTTCCGTCTGCGAGACGACGCTCGTCGATACCCTCGTGGCCGGCGACTATCTGACCAAGGCGCAGATGGAGGAACTCGTCCTGCAGGAGCGTCAGCGCGAGCTGATGTTCGAAGGCAAGCGCTGGTACGACCTTGTGCGCCGCTCCATGCGCGACGGCAACACGCAGGTGCTGTCGTCAGCCGCCCAGAAGCGCGACGGCGTGAACGGACAGTTCATCCAGAACTTCTTCCAGAAGATGGACGCTATCTTCTGGCCTTACAACAACGATGAGATGAAGGTGAACCGCAACCTGGTTCAGAATCCGTCGTTCGGTAGTGGCGAAAACAGTAGTTATGAGAAAACAAAATAACACCCTGAAGATATGAAACAGACGTTGATAAAAATATTCTGCGCACTCTGCGTCATCGGTGGTTTCTCGGCCTGCTCCGACGATCCTGACAGCGAGAACTTCTACACCTTCACCGGTGAGATGATGAGCGACTATCTGCGTAACCGCGAGCAGTACAGCGAGTTTACAACGATCGTAGAGCGTGCCAACCTGATGGATCTCCTGGCCACGTATGGCCATTACACCTGCTTTGTGCCAAGCAACGAGGCTATTGATGTCTATCTGCAAGAGCATGGCAAGCAGTCGGTCGCTGACCTGTCGGATGCCGACTGCGACACGATTGCCCGCACCCATCTCATTTCCAACATGTATTCTACGTTCGAGATGGATCAGGACCGCCTGCAGACTTCCAACATGCTGGGCCGCTATCTGGCCACTTCGCAAGGACTTGACGATGACGGCAATGCCGTGGTCTATCTTGAAGGCACGGCCCACATCGATTACTACCTGAAGAACGACTCCGTCGAGAACGGTATCATGCAGCCCATCAACATGGTGCTGGAGAAGTCGAACAGCTATATCGGCGACATCCTGCGCGACAATGGGCAGATCAGCACATTCTATGAGGCGCTTGAGGCTACAGGCGTCTACGATGAGATTTCGCTTGTCGAGGATGCTGACTATAATCCGAAGGACTATGGAAAGTATTACTACACCAGCGACTTCTGGAGGGAAGTGGCTTGGGTTCCCGACACGAAGAAATACGGCTTCACGGTCTTCGTCGAGCCCGACGGCGTCTATGACCTGGCCTTCCAGGAGCGTGGCATCTCGACGGCCAATGGCCGCCTGCGTGCCCTCTATGACCTGGCCTGCCAGATTTACGACGAGGTCTATCCTGCCGATGTCAATGCTCCAGGCCATTCGTTCGACAACCTGACCGACAGCGTCAACCCGCTGAAGCGCTTTGTCCAGTATCATGTCATGACCCGCTACGTGCCCGGCACCAGCGACCTGACGCCGCTCATCATGAACGTCGGTGCCACCAACGAGGCCTTCGGCATTCACACTAAGCTGGCCAACCCCGTCGACTGGTATCAGACGCTGCTGCCCCACACGATGCTGAAGATTGAGCAGCTGACCATGGACCTCGATGAGGACGGCAACGACTGCCGCGGCATCGATGCCGGCAATGTGGGTGAGCGCTTCGTCAACCGCCGCTATGCAGCCCCGGCCTACAACTTCCGTGGCGCTATGATTGACTCGAAGGTTGAGAACACCCCCAACCATGACGCCCTGAACGGTCACTACTTCTATGTCGATGACATTGTGGCCTTCTCGAAGGACGTGCAGGATGTGGTGCAGAACATGCGTATCCGCATGGACTTCTCGACCATCTTCCCTGAGGTGATGACCAACGACATGCGACTGAAGGGCAACCCCACTCAGGACGATCCTTCGGGCACGCCCGACGACTCGTCGATTCCCAAGAACGGCCGTAACTTCTACTTCCCCCTGGGCTATCTTGACGGTGTCTCGTTCACCAACTGCTATGTCGTCATGCGCCGTCCCCACACCAACTTCTGGTCGTGGCAGGGCGACGAATGGAACCTCTTCGGCGACTATGACTTCCAGTTCCGCATCCCGCCCGTGCCCAAGAGCGGTGAGTATCAGTTGCGACTGGGCTTCTGCGGTCTGAAGACGCGTGGCGTGGCCCAGGTCTATTTCGACGGCGTGCCCCAGGGCATTCCCCTCGACATGACTGTCTACCTGAACGAGGAGTTCTTTCTTGGCGACCGTTTCGTCGACGATGAAAAGCTCGGCGACTACAACGGCAAGACGGCCGAGGAAAAGGCTGAGGAGCAGAAGCTGCTGAAGAACCTTGGCGCCTATCGTGCCGGTCGTAGCACCTATCACTTCAATCCCTCCAGCGGTGAGCAGTTCGACTTCACGGGCAACCCCCGCACCTACCGGCGCATCCTCTGCCAGACCTACATCGATGCCAACAAGGACCACTATCTGCGCTTCCGCGTGGCCAGCGATGGTAAGCAGGGCAACAATAACGAGTTCATGCTCGACTATTTCGAGCTGGTGCCCAAGAGCGTCTACGGCGTCGGTGGTGACGGCGAGATGGAAGACGACCTCTGATTAGATAAGAGATAACAGATAAGAGATAAAAGATATTGATGAAAGTTATGAAAATCAAGATAAAGCAAATAGTCCTGGCTGGTCTTGCAGGTTGCGCTATCAGTGCTGCAACAACAGCCTGCACCGACACCTGGGATGATCACTACGAGGCTGTGGCTGAGGGTGTCAACAGCGGTTCGCTGTGGCAGGCCATCAAGTCGAATCCCGACCTGAGCAACTTTGCCAGTGTCATTGAGGCCTGCGGCTACGACAAGTCGCTGGCCAGCAGCCAGGTGTTCACCGTCTTTGCTCCCACCAATGCCAGTTTCTCCCAGGCGGAGGCCGACGAGCTCATCCGCCAGTATAACAGCGAGAAGGGTAAGGTCAGCGAGGAAGACAACACCGTCATCAAGGAGTTCCTGCAGAACCACATTGCGCTCTACAACTATTCCGTCTCAAAGAGCAGCAGCGACTCCATCGTGCTGATGAACGGAAAGTACGCGGTGCTCTCGACGGGGCAAATCAACGGAACCCCGATGCTCACGACGAATGCGCTCTATGAGAATGGCGTCCTGTTCACCGTCGGCGATCAGGTGCCCTATTTCCCCAACCTGTTTGAGTATCTTCGCAAGGATGCCGACTTCGACAGCCTGCGCAATTTTCTCTATTGTGGCGACACGCTCAACAGCGACCGTTCCTATCCTTTGTTCTACTACAAGGAGTTCCTGCCCTCCCGCAGCGTGCCAGGCGGCATCGAGAATGGTAAGACCATCTATCTCGACTCCGTGTTTGCTCAGAACAACAAGCTTTTCGGCTACAACTTCCTGGATGCCCAGTTGTTCTCGGAGGACAGCACCTACTGGATGGTGGCCCCCACCAACCAGGTCTGGCAATCGCTCATTGAGGATTACAGCAAGTGCTTCAACTACGACGACAATGTCGAGGACCGCGATTCGCTGGCCTATACCAACACCCGTCTGGCCATCGTTCAGGGAACCATCTTCAGCAAGACGTTCAACCCGCAGCTGGGGACGGCTGTCGTGCCCGACTCGGTCATGTCGACCAGTGCCGTCATGAACTACAGCCGCCGGCGCTCCACCTGGGGCAGCGACACCCTGTGCTACTATCAGTACTTCAATCCTTCGGCTGCCGGAGGCATCTTCGAGGGCACCACAGCCGTAGAGTGCAGCAACGGACAGATGCTGAAGGCTGACACCTGGAATTTCGATCCCCGCCAGACCTTCAACAAGATTATCATTGTCGAGGCTGAGCGCCAGAGCAGCATCAAGGAAGTGAGTCGTCAGCCCGATTCTCACGGCGACTCGATCGGCACCATCTCGCCGACCACCCGCTATGTGGAGAGCGTCAACGAGTATTATAATAAGGTGTCAAACAATGGCTTCGTTGAGTTCGTTCCGGCCTCGTCGACCGTCAACCACTACGTGACGTTCAACATCACCGACGTCCTTTCCAACACGGGCTACGACATCTACCTCGTCACGGCTCCTGCCCTGGCCAACGACAGCAATGCCACCGAGATTCAGCGACTGCCGACCTTGCTGCGCTGCACCCTTGGCTACAACAACCAGGCCGGTCGCCATCAGGAGCGTCAGCTCGTCTCGTCGGTCAACACCGGTGACGACAAGCTGGGCTACTCACCCGACTCCGTCAACTGGATTAAGCTGGCTGACGACTTCAAGTTTGAGGTCTCGTCCTACGGCCTTGTCGAGGACAACCCCCAGGTCACCCTGAAGGTCGAGACCCGTGTGAGCAACGCCCAGCAGCGCAACAACCAGTACACCCGTACGATGCGCATTGACTGTATAGTGCTGAAACCCCACGAGGAGTAGTAGAGAATCAAGAATCATCAACCCTTAAAATCAAGACTTAAGAGTATGAAACGATATATCTTATTTGGAATTTCCCTGCTGATGGCTTTTCCCCTCTCGGTTGTTGCCCAAGACGACGACACGGAAGAAGAGGTGGAGACCGCTGACGTGAGAGCTCTCGCGCCGAAGCAGATACAATATGAGACACGCACCATCCGTGGCCAGGTGCTCGATGCTGCAACGCTGCAGCCCGTGGCCGGTGCCATTGTCCGAGCAGCCGAAATCGACGGCTACAGTGTGCTGACCGAAGACGACGGCACCTATGAGCTCCGCGTCCCGGTCTTCGCCTCCGGACTTTATGTCAGCACGCCCGACTATAACCCCGTCCGGCTGGGCTTGCTCAAGGATGCGGTGCAGAAGAACGTGCTGCTCTATCCCACCACCTTCACGGCCGAGTATGCGCCGCAGGTCAACGTGCGTGGCGACAAGACGGCCACCGACTTTGCCTACACCAACGCCGTCAACATCAAGGACGAGATCCAGAGCCAGCTCGGCGCCTACGTCCATACCGTCAGCCGCAATGGCACGCCCGGCATCGGCAGCGTCATGTTCATGCAAGGTCTCAACTCGCTCAATGTCAACGCCCAGCCCCTCGTGGTGGTCGACGATGTCATCATCGAGCAGCAGTACGGGCGCACCCTGCTCCACGACGGTTTCTACAACGACATTCTCACCAATATCAATCCCAGCGACATCGAGAAGGTCACCGTGCTGCGCAACGGCACTGCCCTCTATGGTGCCAAGGGCGCCAATGGCGTGATTCTGATCCAGACCCGTCGCAACAAGTCGATGGCCACCCGCATCACGGCAAACATCTCGGCCGGCGTGACCCTTGAGCCGAAGTATATCTCGGTGATGGGTGCCGAGCAGTATCGCAGCTATGCCAGTGAACTGCTGAAGACCACCAACACCACCAACCGCACGTTCAAGTTCCTCAACGAGGATCCCGACTATTATTATTACACGCAGTTCCATCAGAACACCGACTGGAAGGACCTGGTCTACCGCACGGCCATCACCCAGAACTACGGCATCAACGTCGAGGGTGGTGACGACGTGGCCAACTACAACCTCTCCGTGGGCTACGGCAATGCGCAGAGCACGCTGAAGAACAACGGCATGGGCCGTCTGAACGTCCGCTTCAACACCGACATCTCGCTCTCGCGCCGCCTCTCGGTGCGCTTCGACGCCTCCTTTGCCAATGTCACCCGCAATCTGCGCAACGACGGTGCTCCCGAGGGCTACGACGAAGGCACACCCACGTCGCCGGCCTTCCTGGCCTACGTGAAGAGCCCCTTCCTGAGCCCCTACAGCTATGGTCGCGGCATTCTCTCCGACAGCCACTTCGACATCAATGCCGAGGACTACCTCACCGAGGCCCTGACCAACTACAATGGCTACAACTGGCAGCTGGGCAATCCCGCCGCCATCCTGGAATACTCAGAGGCTGAGAACAAGAACCGCTTCGAGAACTCGATGCTCAACCTGACCGTCACCCCGAAGTATCAGTTCAACCGCAACCTCTCGCTTTCCGAGCACTTTAGCTATAATCTGGTCAATACCAACGAGATGTTCTACATCCCCATCAACGGTACGCCGAACTATTACGTCAGTTCCATCGGTGACACCCGCGAGAACGAGGTCCGCTCGCTGGCCTCCAAGCAGAACTCCGTGCAGAGCGACACCCGCCTCGACTGGCAGAACCGCTATGATGCCCACTTCATCCATCTCTTTGCCGGTGCACGCATCAACTGGGAAAGCTTCACGACCAACTCGCAGGTGGGCTACAACACCGGTAACGACAAGACCCCCTTCATGCGTAAGGACCTCCTCAACGTCGCCGACGAAGGCGTCAACGAGAACTGGAACTCGTTGGCGTGGTACGCCCAGGCTGAGTATAACTATCTGAGCCGCTATTATCTGCAGGCCAACCTGACTGCTGAGGGCTCCTCGCGCTTCGGTCGCGACGCCGGTTCGCTCCGCGTCTTCAGTGCCCCCTGGGCCATCTTCCCCGGCATTCAGGCTTCGTGGGTCATGACCAATGAGCCGTGGATGGCCGGTGTCAAGGGTATCGACTACCTGCGTCTGACCGCCGGCTTCGACGTCAGCGGCAACGACGACATCGACTATTATGCCGCCCGCAGCTACTTCCGCGTCTCCCAGTTCCTGCATGCCATCTCGGGCCTCTCCTTCGACGGCATCGGCAACACCGAGATCCAGTGGGAGACCACCCGCCGCTTCAACATCGGCTTCGAGTCGAGCTTCATCGACAACCGTCTCAGCGTGGGCTTCAACTACTTCCGCTCCACGACCGACAACCTGCTCACCCGCCAGTCGCTGGGATTCCTCAGCGGTCTCAACCAGAACTGGTCGAACGGTGGCGAGCTGAAGAATGAGGGCTTCGACGTCAGCTTCACGGCCAAGCTCCTGAACCTCAAGGACTGGCAGTGGCAGATCGGTGCCAGCGCCGGTCACTACAAGAACCGCATCACCGAGCTCCCCGACGGCAACACCCATCTCGACAACGAGCTCTACGGCGCCACCATCCGCACCCAGGTGGGACAGGCCGCCAACCTCTTCTATGGCTATAAGACGCTGGGCGTCTTCTCAACCACCGAGGAGGCAGTAGCCGCCGGACAGCCTGGCGAGCAGGGCCTCTACGTCTGGGCCGACAACCGCATCGACAAGAACTACTTCGGCGCCGGCGACATCCACTTTGCCGACCTCAACGGCGACGGTGAGATCAACGCCGAGAACGACCGCATGATTATCGGCGACCCCAATCCCGACATCTATGGCAACATCTTCACCACGGTGGCCTGGAAGCGCCTGAAGCTCGACGTGCGATTCAACTATTCGCTCGGCAACGACGTCTACAACTACATGCGCTCGCAGCTCGAGGGCGGCCAGCGCTTCATGAACCAGACCACGGCCATGCTGCGCCGCTGGCAGGCTGAAGGTCAGCAGACCGACATCCCCCGCATCACCTTCCAGGATCCCATGGGCAACGCCCGCTTCAGCGACCGCTGGATCGAGGACGGCAGCTATCTGCGCCTGAAGAATGTCACCCTCAGCTACGACCTGCCCCTCAAGTCGGAGTTCATCCAGGGCTTGCAGATCTGGATCCAGGGCAACAACCTGCTCACGTTCACCAACTATCTGGGCAGCGACCCCGAGTTCACCATGACCTCCAGCGTCATCGGCCAGGGCATCGACCTGGGCCGACTGGGCCAGAGCCGCTCCGTCGTGGCTGGCGTGAAGATCAACCTTTAATTAGTAATTAGCAATTAATAATTAGTAATTATGATTACCAAAATATATAAAATCGTCTGCATGTTCTTCGTAGGTTGCGGCATCGCTGCAACGACGACGTCCTGCGAAGACTTCTTCGACCAGGAATCCGACCACGTGCTCTATTCCGGTCACGACCACCTCGACAATGCCGTCGACACCATCTACAGCGTCACCGGCATCCTCAATAAGCTGCAGGTCATTGCCGACCGCACCATCCTCCTCGGCGAGGTGCGCGGCGACCTGGTCGACCTGACCAACGACGCCAGCGGCGACCTGCACGACCTGGCCAACTTCAACGTCGGCGACGACAATATGTACAACGTGCCGCGCGACTACTACGCCATCATCAACAACTGCAACTATTTCATTGCCAATGTCGACACTGCCATGCGCAGCAACCGCAATGAAAACATTTTTATGCGCGAGTATGCCGCCGTCAAGGCCATCCGTGCCTGGACCTATCTGCAGCTGGTGCTCAACTATGGCCGCGTGCCCTTTGTCACCGAGCCGATCATGACCAAGGACGAGGCCGAGATGGACTATCCCCAGATGGACCTGCAGGGCGTCTGCCAGTACTTCATCAACGACCTGGCCGACATTCCCGAAGCCTACAACACCGAGTATCCCGGCTATCGCGTCATCCGCAATCAGGACTCACGCTTCTTCTGGTTCCCGCTCAGCATCGTCCGCGGCGACCTCAACCTCTGGGCTGGCAACTACCGCGAGGCCGCCCTGCAGTATTATAAGTACATCAGCGAGCGCAACGGCATGAACTCCACCTATCCGACGGGCAACTCCCTGCAGATGTGGATGCCCGGCAGCACGACGTGGAACGGCGGCCTCTTTGTCGACTGGAGCAGCTATCAGCTGGCCGTCGAGAGCTACAATGCCTCGAGCGAGCTCATCACCATGATTCCCGGCGACTCCATCCGCGCTGAGGGCTATTTCAGCGAGCTGCGCAACCTGTTCAACTCGACCACCGAGAACAACCAGAAGTTCAGCATCACCCCTTCCGTCGGCATGGAGGAGCTGTCGGCCCAGCAGGCCAACTGCTGCCTCAGTGCCAACGGCAACAGCGTGCTCTATGCACCGCAGGGCCTCTCCAACCATCGCACGGGCGACCTTCGCCTGTCGACCTACTGGACTGAGAGCTACAACGTCGACAACATCACCAACGAGCGCATCGAGACCCAGAACATCTACAAGTACGCAACGCGCAACGTCCACATCTACCGCCGTCAGATGATCTACCTGCGCCTGGCTGAGGCCCTCAATCAGGCCGGCTATCCTCGCGCCGCGTTCAAGATTCTGTCCGAAGGACTGACCAACCAGACGATGGCCCTCGACGTGATGCCCTACTATTCCGAGTCCGACTCCGCCTATCTGGCACTGTTCGACTTCCCCACCAGCCGCTATGGCGTGGTCACGGTCGAGGATCTGATCACGTTGCAGTTCGGTACCAACCACAACACCATCGGCATCCACAGCCGCGGCTCCGGCTGGACCCCCCTGAATGAGTACTATCAGCTGCCTGAGGACTCCCTCCTCACCGCCGACCAGCTCACCGCCCTGCAGCAGGAGTTTGTCGACAGCCTCATCCTCAACGAGAATGCGCTCGAGCTCTGCTTCGAGGGCACCCGCTACTACGACCTGATGCGCTTCGCCCTGCGCTCGGCCAATCCCGGCCGGTTCATGCAGGACCACATCTACGGCCGTCGTGGCAGCGAGGGTCGGGCCAGCGTCCAGGCCGACATCAAGTCCGACCTCAGCGACCAGCGCAACTGGTATCTCCACTGGAATGGCAAGATCGGCTATTGATCAGCAAAGCCTTCAGTACTGTCCGAGTAAACAAACCAACATTCAGATTATGTCAAAGGAATCCATTATCAGCAAAAACGGGGTGAGCATGCTCATCCCGTTTGTTCTTATCACGTCGTGCTTTGCCCTCTGGGGCTTTGCCAACGACATCACCAACCCGATGGTGAAGGCCTTCTCGAAGATTTTCCGCATGAGCGTCACCGACGGCACGCTCGTCCAGGTGGCCTTCTACGGCGGCTACTTCTGCATGGCTTTCCCCGCAGCGCTGTTCATCCGCCGCTACAGCTATAAGGCCGGCGTGCTCATGGGCCTCGGCCTCTATGCCACGGGCGCCCTGCTCTTCCTGCCGGCCAAGATGATCGGCGTCTACGGCTGGTTCCTGCTCGCCTATTTCATCATGACCTGCGGACTGTCGTTCCTCGAGACGTCGTGCAATCCCTACATCCTCTCCATGGGCAGTCCCGAGACGGCCACGCGCCGCCTGAACCTGGCCCAGTGCTTCAATCCCTGCGGCTCCATCATCGGCATGTATGTGGCCATGAACTTCATCCAGGCGCGGCTCAACCCCCTCTCGAGCGACGAGCGCGCCCTGCTCAGCGACGAAGAGTTCCTCAGTCTGAAGGAGGCCGACCTGAGCGTGCTCATCTCGCCCTACCTCATCATCGGCCTGGTCATCGCGGCCATGTTTGTGGTCATCTGGATGACGCGCATGCCCTCCGACGGCGACAGCGACCGCTCGTTCAACCTCGGCAGCACGCTCCGTCGGCTCGTCCGGCTGCCCCGCTATCGTGAGGGCGTCGTGGCCCAGTTCTTCTACGTCGGGGCACAGATCATGTGCTGGACGTTCATCATCCAGTATGGCACGCGCGTCTTCATGGCCGAGGGGATGAGCGAGCAGGCCGCCGAGGTGCTGTCGCAGCGCTTCAACATCGCCGCCATGCTGCTGTTCATCTGCTCGCGCTTCCTGGCCACCTACGTGATGAAGTGGGTGCGCCCGTCGCGCCTGCTCATCATCTTCGCCGTGCTCGGCATGGTGCTCACGGCTGGCGTCATCCTGCTGCAGAACCGCATGGGCGTCTATTGTCTGGTCGGCGTCAGCGGCTGCATGTCGCTCATGTTCCCCACCATCTATGGCATTGCCCTCGACGGGCTGGGCGACGACGCCAAGTTTGGCGCTGCCGGCCTCATCATGGCCATCCTCGGCGGTTCGGTGCTGCCCCCGCTGCAGGCCATGATCATCGACCGCGGCACGGTCTTCGGCTCCTTCCCTGCCACCAATGCGTCGTTCATCCTGCCGCTCGTCTGCTTCCTCGTCGTTGCCATTTATGGCTATCGCATGACTCCGAAGGCTTCCATCAAATAGCAACAATATGAACACACAAATCCTAAGCTTCACCTTGGCTGCCGTCTGCTGCCTGCCATTAGCCACATCGTGCGTCCGTCAGGCTGACACGCCCTCCGACGCGCTCGTCACCGTCGGCAACCCCTTCCTGCCCCTCTGGGAGCACATCCCCGACGGCGAGCCCTACGTCTTCGACGACCCTGACCAGCCCGGGCGTCAGCGCGTCTACATCTATGGCTCTCACGACACCCGCATCACCGACTACTGCGGGTACGAGCAGGTCGTCTGGTCGGCACCCGTCGAGGACCTCAGCCACTGGCGCTACGACGGCGAGATCCTCGTCGTCGACAAGAACGCCAAGGGCGAGCCCTTCGACTCCGCCGGCACGGCCGACGTCCTCTTTGCCCCCGACGTCACGCTGGTCGTCGACAGCACGGGCCGGAAGACCTACTACCTGTTCCCCAACGACCAGACGGGCTACCGCAACAGCCTCATCGCCCGGAGCGACCGCCCCAACGGCCCCTTCGAGGTGTGCAACTGGAATGCGGATAATCCCAGCCAGGTGGACGGCGTCTATGGCTTCGACCCCGCCGTGTTCGTCGACGACGATGGCCGCGTCTATGGCTACTGGGGCTTCGGCCACTCCATGGCAGCCGAGATCGACCCCACGACGATGTGCACCGTGAAGCCCGGCACGCAGGTGGTCGACGGCATGGTCAGCGGCTTCGAGGAGCCCGGCGACTTCCGCTTCTTCGAGGCCTCGTCCATCCGCAAGGTCAAGGACAAGTATGTGTTCATCTACAGCCGCTTCACCCGCGACGGCGAGTTCGGGCTGCCCATCTCCAACTACACGCTGGCCTACGCCTACAGCGACCATCCGCTGGGTCCCTGGACCTACGGCGGCACCATCATCGACGGGCGCGGCCGCGAAGTCAACGAGCAGGGCGACACCATCGCCTCAGCCTCGCCGAGCGGCAACACCCACGGCAGCATCTGCCAGATTCGCGACCAGTGGTACGTGTTCTATCATCGCCAGAGCGGCCTCAACGAGTTTGCCCGTCAGGCCATGGTCGCCCCCATTACGGTCAGCGTCGAGGAGGGCAGGGGAGGCCGCGTCGCAATCAGCGAGGGCGAGTACACGTCGGAGGGCTTCGCGCTTGGCGGCCTCGACCCCTTGGAGCGCCATTCGGCCGGCATCTGCTGCTGGCATACGGGGCCCAAGACCGCCGTGCACGAGTGGCCCGACAACATCTACTACGGCTCCTACATCGCAGCCGGCTACGGCACCGACGACAAGTTCAGCGCCCCCTACGACCTGCGCAACAACACCAATCAGGTGGTGAACAACACCGACGGCTCCATCGTCGGCTACAAGTACTTCAACTTCGACGCCACCAAGGGCAGGAAGGATGTCAGCCTCTCGCTGCGCCTCATCCCCGAAGGCATCGACGGCACCATCCGGATCTTGGTCGACCGACCCTGGGCATCGCAAGGCGGCCGCCTGCTCGGCACCATCGAGCTGAAGGCCGACATGCCGAAGGCGTCCACGGAACTGACCGCAGCCCTGCCCGCCCTCTCCGAGCTGTCGGGCAAGCACGCCGTCTACTTCATCTTCGAGTCGCCCGTCAAGGAACAGTCGCTCTGCACCCTCGAGGACTTCGCCTTCACCTTCTGAAATTTTATGGTTCAGAGTTTTGTACATCGGCCATGTACGTTTTGTACATGGCCGATGTACAAAACGTACATGGCCGATGTACTGAATTCAAACTTCCCTTGACAAACAGAAAATTCTTACGTCGAATTGTCGTCGATTAGAAAAATAATTCGTATCTTTGTGCCATCTAATCGTAACAACATAAAACATGAAGATATGAAAAAGCTAAGATTCATCATGGCCACCCTGCTGGCCGTCGTCGGCTTCATGAGCGCACACGCTGCTGAAAAGGAAGCATACGTTGTGTTCAATAGCACGAGTGGGACCTTGACGTTCTACTATGATGCGAACCGTAGTAATCATGATGCAATTGCTGATTGGGTCTACGGCCTGAACACGGGTTCCAATGCCCCAGGTTGGCTGGAAAGTGCAACCTCAGTAAAGAAGGTGTCGTTCCACTACGGGTTCAAGGATTACAAACCCACCACGATGTACAGGTGGTTCTTTGGCATGACAAACCTCACCAAGTTTGAAGATGAAGGAAAGTTTGTTAACATCGATAAGATAGAATATCTCAACACCGAGAATGTCACCAATATGTTCCAGACGTTCGGGGGATGTTCGAGCCTTACCTCGCTGGACTTCACGATCTTCACCAACTTCAGCACGGCGAAGGTGACGACGATGAGGGGCATGTTCTTTAATTGCTTGAATCTGCAGACGCTGAACATCTCCAACTTCAGCACACCTGAGCTCACGGACGTGAGCGGCATGTTCATGGGGTGCGAGAAACTCCAGTCAGTTTCTTTCCCTTCGACGTTCACTACCAGCAATGTGACTGACATGAGTTTCTTGTTCAGCGACTGCGAGAGCCTGCAGACAGTTGCAGTCAGGAGCAGTTTTACAACGGAGAATGTGACCGATATGCGGGAGATGTTCTATGGTTGTAAATCGGTGGACGGCCTCGTCTTCAGTACGTTTAACACGGCGAAGGTCACCGATATGTCGGGCATGTTCCAGAATTGTACGAAGCTGACAGGGCTCGATCTTAGGTCGTTCAGTACGTCTAACGTGACCAACATGTCAAGCATGTTCAACGGCTGTTCCGCCATGACGGTCATTATGCTGCCAAGCAGTTTCAGTCTCTACATGGCATCAGACGTAAGCGCTTTGTTCAAGAACTGTTCCAGCCTCGTGTCCCTCAATACTGAGGCGATAATCGGCTCCGCCTACAACAATAAGAATGCGAGCGGAATGTTCCAAGGGTGTAGTAAACTCTCGCAGATCAATCTTACTAATTTTAATAACGATCACGTATATGACATGAGCTACATGTTCGACGGCTGCTCAAACCTGACGAAGGTGACATTTAGCTCAACACAGAACAAGTCAGGGCTAGATATGACTTATAAGTACATGTTCCGTGGCTGTTCGAAACTCACTACGATTGAAAATATCTGTTATACGACCTCGCGTGAATATCGCCAAGATAATAGAGACATGACCGGCATGTTCGAGGGTTGCTCCAGCCTGACCTCACTTGACCTGAGCGCGGTGAAGTATAATCAGTATTATTATTACCTCAATGCAACCGACATGTTCTCGGGCTGCTCCTCACTGACCAGCCTCGCGATGTGGGACGATGTGAGGTTGGATAACTGCTCGGGGATGTTCAATGGCTGCGAGAAACTGGCTTCGATAGATCTCAGTGGCTTCAATACCGAAAAGGTCACCGACATGAGCAACATGTTCAACGGCTGCAAAGCCTTGACCAGCCTCGACGTGAGCACGTTCAACACCGATGGTGTCACCAATATGAGTTATATGTTTGCCGGCTGCAAGGCTCTGACCAGCATCGACGTGAGCCCGCTCAACACCGAGAAAGTCACCGACGTGTCGGGAATGTTCTCGGGCTGCTCATCGCTGACCGAGCTGGACCTCTCCACTTTCGACACACGGAGCGTGACAAAGACGGCTAAGATGTTCTATAACTGTCCGCAGCTGACCACCATCTACATCACCACGCTTTGGGATGTCACGGGCGTGACGGCAGCGAACTCCACCCAGATGTTCGACGGCTGCTCATTGCTGAAGGGCAGCAACGGCACGGCCTATGCCCAGGAGAACAACGGAGGCGGTGCGTATGCCGTTGCCGACGGAGAGGCGAAGGGCTATCTGAGCTATCGGCCTTACGTGTTCCTTACCGACGGCACGCTGACCTTCATCAACGACGGCAACAGACGTCAGCGCACCGGTGTCACCACCTACGACCTGAAGGCTGCCGGCGCGCAGCCCGCCTGGACAGCGGATGCAGCCAGCATCAGCAACGTGACCATCGACCCCTCGTTTGCCTTCACCCGTCCTACGAGCACCCGCTCCTGGTTTGAAGGCATGAGCGCCCTGAAGGACATTGAGGGCATCGGCAACCTCAACACCGAAGAGGTGACCAACATGTCGGCCATGTTCAGTGGCTGTACGGGCCTGACCCAACTCGACCTGATGGCGTTCAACACCAGCAAGGTGACCACCATGACGTCTATGTTTGCCAACTGCACAGGGCTTACTGTTCTCGACTTGAGCGCCTTCAACACAGGTAATGTGGCCTATGCACATGAGATGTTTTACAAGTGCAACCAGCTCGTCACTATCCATGTAGGCGACGGATGGGACATGAGCCATGTTGATACTTACATGGGTGCCGGAGATATGTTCGAGGGTTGCACAAAACTCGTGGGCGAATACGGAAAGACCTACAACTACTATGACATCAATAGGTGGTATGCTATTATCGGAACCGAAGGCTATCTGACGTCGCCTGCCTATGCCGTTTACGACAACCGCACGCTGACCTTCTACTGCGACCAGCTTGGCAGCACCCGCAGCGGGCAGGTGTTCAGGCTGAACGTGGGGCTGAGCACTCCGAAGTGGAACCTCGACGAGGTGAAGAACAACGTCAGGACGGTGGTCTTCGACGCCTCGTTCGCCAAGGCAAATCCACAGTCGACTTATCGCTGGTTCGAGGGCCTGCGCCGCGTGAACAAGATTACCGACATGGACAACATGAACACCGCCAACGTGACCACCATGAGGCAGATGTTCAGCGGTTGCGAATCGTTGGAGAACCTCGACGTGAGCATGCTCAACACCGAGAATGTGACGGACATGAACTCGATGTTCAGCGGCTGCGACTACCTCTCGATCCTCGACCTGAGCACGTTCAACACTAAAAAGGTGACCGACATGGCCGGGATGTTCAGCCAGTGCACCGACCTCACCACGGTGAATGTCGGTCAGCATTGGAGCACGGATGCCGTCACCAGCAGCGAAGGCATGTTCGACGGGTGCTCCTCCATCGAAGGCCGTCTGGGCACTACCTACGATGCCGCCCATACCGACAAGGCCTACGCCCACGTGGATGCGCCCGACGATCCTGGCTACTTCTCGTCGCCCACCGAGGCTTATGCCGTCTATGCTGATGGCGTGCTGACGTTCTATCAGGACAGCGAGCGCGCTTCAAGACCGTCGAACACCTACTTCCTCAACACAGGCGATGAGGCTCCCGGCTGGAGGGATATCCTCGGCAACGTCACGAAGGTGGTGTTCGACCCCTCGTTCGCCTCTGCACGTCCCACCAGCACCGCTCATTGGTTCAGCATGCGTCAGCTCACAACCATCGAAGGACTTGAGTATCTGAACACGCGCGAGGTGACCACCATGTATCAGATGTTCAGCGGCTGTTCCAACCTGACCGAACTCGACGTGAGCACGCTCAACACCGAGAAGGTCGCTTCAATGTACTACATGTTCCAAAGTTGCGATAACCTGACCAGTATCACAGGCCTCGAGAACTTTGACACTGGCGCAGTGACCAACATGGGTGGTATGTTCAATGGTTGTGAGGGCCTTACTTCGCTCGATTTGAGGTTTAACACCGAGAACGTCACCAGCATGGCTGGCATGTTCCAGGGGTGCACCGGACTGACTGAACTCGACTTGAGTGCGTTCAACACCGAGAAGGTCACCGACATGTCATTTATGTTCGAATCATGTTCCGGCCTCAAATTGCTCAATCTGGGCAGTTTCAATACTGCGAGAGTTACCAACATGGAGTGGATGTTCTGCGGGTGCGAGAATCTTACTACGATCTTTGCGGGTGACGGCTGGACGACAAATGGTATTGCTCATACACCCTACCAAGATCCGAATTATGAAATGTTCAGCTACTGCAATAACCTTGTCGGCGGTAATGATACCCACTATATAAACGGTTGGAATGACCTCGATTACGCTCGCATCGACGGCAAAAATGGCTGGCCTGGTTATCTGACCGATGTGGCGTCTCTTAAGGTGGGCGACGTCGACAAGGACGGATCGATTACGGATGCTGACGTGCAGGCCCTCGTGGACATTGTCCTCGGTAAGACGCCGAATAGCAATCCTAAACTGACTGACGTGAACGGCGACGGCTCAGTGACCATCGCCGACGTGACGAAACTGGTG
This sequence comes from Prevotella sp., assembly GCA_017458195.1. Classification (GTDB taxonomy): domain Bacteria; phylum Bacteroidota; class Bacteroidia; order Bacteroidales; family Bacteroidaceae; genus Prevotella. The sequence continues at coordinate 12,084 of JAFTGI010000020.1, read as the reverse complement.
AATATTGTGCTTGGAAATGAATAGAATAAAGGGAGGTGGGCAGTGAAGCGCACGGCTTCACTATACCACCTCCTTACCGAAGGGCGACAGGGCCAGGCGCGCCAGCCTGAAGTGCATGCGCCCGAAGGGAATGCCGACGATGGTGATGTAGAACAGGAGGCCGAAGCCGATGTGGGTGAGCCATATCCAGACGCCCCCGACGAAGAACCACACCACGTTCATCACCATGTTCAGGCAGCCGGCCTTCGACTCCTTGTCCCTGATTTCCGAGCCGAAGGGCCAGACGGCCAGCAAGCCCAGCTTCATGCTCTGCAGTCCGAAGGGGATGCCGATGATGGTCAGCATCATGGCCAGTCCGCCCAGGAAATACTCGATGGCGATCTCCAGCCCGCCAAACACAACCCAGATGATGTTTCCTATTGTCTTCATGTCGATGTTGATTGGTTTTTTCCGCTGCAAAGTTACGAATTAATCCGAATTTCCGCTCCGACCAAGTATTAATCTATTTTAAAACGTATTTAATTAGAGCGCGATATGAATTTTATTTTGTATCTTTGCGCTCAACAAATCAAAATACTGAAGGAAAATGAAGACAAACTATGAAGTGCGCTATGCGGCTCATCCCGAGGATGCCCGTCACTATGATACCACCCGACTGCGCCGCGACTTTCTCATCGAACGGCTCTTTGCGCCCGACGAGGTCAACATGGTCTACTCGATGTACGACCGCATGATTGTCGGCGGCGCCATGCCCGTCGGCGAGGCGCTCCCGCTCGAGGCCATCGACCCGCTGCGGGCCCGCTGGTTCACGGAGCGCCGCGAGGTGGGCATCTACAACGTCGGCGGACCGGGGCGGGTCAGCGTCGGCGGCGACGTGTTCGAGCTCAGCTTCAAGGAGGCTCTCTACATCGGCCGCGGCGACCGCGACGTCGTCTTCAGTTCCCTTGACCCGGCGCGGCCGGCCAAGTTCTACTTCAACTCCACCACGGCCCACGCCGCCTATCCCTGCCGCAAGGTGACGAAGCAGGACGCCGTCGTGGCCCACATGGGAAGCCTCGAGATGTCTAACGAGCGCTCCATCAACAAGATGCTCGTCAATCAGGTGCTGCCCACCTGTCAGCTGCAGATGGGCATGACCGAGCTCGCTCCGGGTTCGGTGTGGAACACGATGCCCGCGCACACCCACCTGCGCCGCATGGAGGCTTATTTCTACTTCGAGCTGCCCGAGGAGCAGGCCGTCTGCCACTTCATGGGTGAGCCGCAGGAGACGCGCCACATCTGGATGCGCACCGAGCAGGCTGTCCTCTCGCCCGAATGGAGCATCCACAGCGCCGCCGCCACCCACAACTACACGTTCATCTGGGGCATGGGCGGCGAAAATCTTGACTATTCAGACCAAGACTTTTCGCAAATCTGCGATTTGCTTTAGGGAATTTAAGAAGTTTAGGAGTTTAGGAGTTTAGGAGTTTAGGAGTTTAGACGTTAGTATTACGATTCGATAATAATTGTATTTCTTATTATGGCTACTTTTACTTTTCGGAACATATATGCCTGGCAAAAAGCCCATGACTTCACGCTCCTGGTCTATAGAACGACTAAACATTTTCCTGAGGACGAACGCTATGGACTGACGTCACAGTTCAGAAGGGCAGCTGTTTCAATCGGAGCAAATATAGCGGAAGGTTATAAGAAATGAGCAAGATGGACAAACTGAGATTTCTGAACATCTCTGAGGGAAGTATGGCTGAATGCATGAATTATATCATCTTATCAAAAGATTTAGGATATATTGACGATGACGAAAGCGAATTGCTTTCTTCAAGTATAGAAGAAGCTGGCAGGCTGCTGACGGCTTATTGTAATGGAATTTTAAATAATAATGGTATCAAGTAATAACATCGAGTGAAAGGACTCAGGGCATCCATGGAACAAAGACTATCGTCTAAACTCCTAAACTCCCAAACTCCTAAACTCCTAAAACAAACAACAACAATGGCAAACTTGTTTTCATTAGAGGGTAAGAACGCCTGGATCACCGGCGCATCTTACGGCATTGGCTTCAACATTGCGAAAGCTTTCGTTGCAGCAGGTATCAAGAACATCATCTTCAACGACATCAATGAGGTTGCACTGCAGCGCGGACTCGACAACTACCGCGAGGCCGGCATTGAGAACGTGAAGGGCTACGTCTGCGACGTGACGAAGGAGGACGACGTGAAGGCCCTCGTGGAGAAGATCCACCAGGAGGTAGGCCAGATCGACATCCTCGTCAACAACGCCGGCATCATCAAGCGCATCCCCATGCACGAGATGAAGCGCGCTGAGTTCCAGCAGGTCATCGACATCGACCTCGTCGGTCCGTTCATCTGCTCCAGCGCCGTCATCCCCGAGATGATGGAGCGCCGCGAGGGCAAGATCATCAACATCTGCTCGATGATGTCGGAGCTCGGCCGCGAGACCGTCTCGGCCTACGCTGCTGCCAAGGGCGGCCTGAAGATGCTGACCCGCAACATCTGCTCGGAGTACGGCGAATACAACATCCAGTGCAACGGCATCGGCCCGGGCTACATCGCTACGCCCCAGACCGCTCCGCTGCGTGAGCGCCAGCCCGACGGCTCACGCCATCCGTTCGACTCGTTCATCTGCGCCAAGACGCCCGCCGGCCGCTGGCTCGACCCGAGTGAGCTTGGTGGTCCCGCCGTCTTCCTGGCCTCGCACGCCTCCGACGCTGTCAACGGTCATGTGCTCTACGTCGACGGTGGCATCCTGGCCTACATCGGCAAGCAGCCCTCCTAAGTATTTCGTCAATATCAAAAAACAGCGGTTTCATCGTGAGTTAACTCCGATGAAACCGCTGTTTTTTGTTTCCTGCCGTCGTCGTTATCACTTTTTTGAGTTGTTATTTCGCGAAATGAAAAACATATTTGTCTCAAATTGAAAGTTTGTTTGCGGATTTTTTTTAATTTTGCATCGTAAACAAGTATTCTAGATATAAAACTATCATGAAAAAAACATTATTATTGCTGACGGCTGGTCTGATGGTTCTGACCATGGCCACGGCACAGCGTCGCTCACCGGCTGCCAAGCGGCTGGTGCTGGTCGAGGAGTTCACCAACACGGGCTGCGGGCCCTGCGCCTCTTGGTCGCCAGTGCTCGACTCGGCCATTCATTACCGGCTGGGCGACTGCATCGCCATCAAGTATCATTCCGGCTATCCCGACAAGAACGACGAGTTCTATCTCTACGACAAGGAGACGCAGCAGGCCAAGGTCGACTATTATAATGTCACCGGCGTGCCCACGACCATCGTCAACGGCACCGAGATTTCTGACCGCTCCTACAGCTATATGAACACGGCCATCGACTACTGTCTGCAGCAGCCGCAGGATTATTCCATCGAGGTCAGCAAGGAGCTCGTCGGCCACCAGCTCAAGGTCCGCGTGTCCGGTGCGCAAAACAACCTGACCACAAACCTGACCACAACGGAGAATAATGAGAACCTGCGGCTCAACGTGGCGGTCATCGAGGAGCACCTGGAACGCAAGACCCCCTTCTCCAACGGTGAGCGCGAGCTGAACTACACGCTGCGCAAGATGCTGACCGGCCCCGACGGCACCATTGTCTTCAACGGCGTGATGACCTTCCTCGTCGAGTCAGAATGGACCGACGACTGCTTCGACGACCTCTCACAGCTCGGCGTCGTGGCCTTCGTTCAGGACATTGAGACGCGTGAGGTGCTCTGCACCGCCTACATCGGCCCCGATGCCGAGGGCATGAACCGCCTGGCACTGATGAACCTCATCGACACGCCCGACCTGATCTGCACGCCCGACTTCCACGGCAAGGTCATCTTCCGCAACGACGGCTCCAACACGCTCACGTCGGCCACGCTCAATGTCCGCGTGAACGGCGTCGTGAAGCAGTATCCGTGGACGGGCGAGCTGAACTATCTGGACCGCGACACGCTCGCTTTTGACAACTTCACCTCCTTTGAGTTAACCGAGTCAGGCAGCAACCAGGCAGAGGTGTGGTTCAGCGACATCAACGGCACGACCGCCGTGAGCAACAGCCGCTCGCTGACATTCGCGAATTCAGTGGTGCTCAACTACGGGGCCCAGCTGAAGATCTATACCGACAAGAAGCCCGAGGAAATCACGTGGAACCTCTATAATTCGGCCGGCGACGTCATCCAGCAGGGAGGCCCCTACACCGAAGCCCGCAAGTTTGTCACCATTCCCCTCGACCTGCCTGGCGACGACTGCTATCAGATTGAGTTCCTCGACGCCGGCGGCGACGGCATCAAGGGCGCCTACGGCAACGGCTACTACCAGCTGTTCCAGGTCGACGAGAACGGCAAGACGGTCCGCGTCGCCCAGGGCGACTACGACGGGACTTCCTTCTACCTGAACTTCCGGCTGACCGGCAGCCCCGTGGTGCAGACGCCGCGACTGGTGCTCTTTGAGGAGTTCACCAACACGTCGTGCGACCCTTGCGCCGAGTTCTCGCCTTCGCTCGACGCGACCATCTACGACCACATGGGGCAGATGGTGGCCATCACCTACCATTATAATTTCCCGTCGCCCGAGGATCCCTTCTATCTTGTCAGCAAGGACGACGTGATGGCCCGCGCCGACTACTACGGCGTGACGGGCGTGCCCTCGCTGCGCGTCGATGGTGAGCATGTCGGCGCCTGGGGCTATGAAGAGTACCTTCCGATCTATGTCAACGGGGCTCTCCAGGCAGCCGCCAAGATGAACATCGACACACGGGCACAGCTCAGCGACGACGACGTGCTGACGGTCGACGTCGCCCTCTTGCCGCTCGGCATCACCGACGGCAGCAACCTGCGCCTCTTTGTCGCTGCCGTCGAGGAGCGCGTCGAGTGGGATGAGCCGGCCGCCAACGGTGAGCGCTCGTGGAACTATGTCCTGCGCAAACTGCTCAGCGGTGCCGAGGGCCAGGCCTTAGAGGCCGAGCTCAGCCGAGTGACGCCCTATAACTATGCGTTCAGCTGGAAGGTGGAGAACTATACTGACCCCACCGAGCTGGGCATCGTCACCTTCGTGCAGGACATCTCGACCGGTGAGGTTCTCAATGCCGCCTATACCCCGCGCCCCACGGGCAGCAACAGCGCCGCCAAGATCCTGCAGGTAAAGAACACGCCCGACCGCATCTGCACACCGCTCTTCATGAGCGACCTCTCGGTGCGCAACACTGGCCGCGACGCCCTGACCTCGGCCACCATCAACGTGCGCATCAACGGCTCGCTGCAGCAGACGCCCTGGACGGGCCACATGGACTATCTCGACATCAAGACCCTGCGCACCCCCTTCTTCCAGGACTTCACGTTGGCCGACGGTGAGGACAACGACGTGGAAATCTGGCTCTCCGACCTGAACGGCACCACCGAGGAGTCGGTGCACAAGTCATTCAAGATGAGAAACGCCTTCCATGCCCAGAATGCGGTCCGGCTGACCATCATGACCGACCAGCATCCAGAGGAGATCACCTGGGCGCTGATAAACTCGGCCGGCGACGTCGTCGCTGAGGGCGGCCCCTACACCGAGGCCCGCAAGAAGCAGGTCATCGACCTGCCCCTCGACGTTGACGACTGCTACATGCTGGAGTTTGAGGATGCCGGCAGCAACGGCATTGCCGAAGGCCGCGGCTACTACACCCTGCATGAGGTCAACCAGGCCGGCAAGACCCGCCTGCTGGTGCAGCAGACCTACGAGGATGCCCTCCACGACGTCTTCTTCGGTCTGGAGAACGCTGCCACGCAGAGCATCCGTGCCATCGCCGCACCCTCTCAGGAGCCCACCGCGACCTACGACCTGCAGGGCCGCCCCGTCAGGCATCCCGCCACGGGCATTTACATTAGGAACTCAAAGAAAATCATCCAACAATAAAAACTATTATGGTTATGAAGAAGTTTTATCTTTTAATGCTGATGGCAATGGCCGGCTCAAGCCAGACCTATGCCCAGTGGAACACAAACGCAACGCCGAAGTGCATCTACAGCACCACCTACGTGGATAAGTCGACCGGCGAGACCAAGACCGGCGGCGACTACTACGCCTGTTCGCCCAAGGTGGCCCGCACGACCGACGGCAAGACGTGGCTGGCCTGGAAGACATGGGGCAAAAAGGTCATGGACGGCACCAGAGTGGACGCCGTGCGCACCTACCTCCAGCTGCTCGACCGCGACGGCGTGCCCCAGTTTGAGGAGCCCATCATGGTCAACGACCACATCACGCCGAGCTACTGGTCGGAGTGCGCCCTGTGCGTGGCCGCCGACGGCTCGGCCATCGTCACCGTGGCCGACAGCCGCACCCAGGACGACACCTATGTCGACGACGGCTACAGCCCCCAGACCTTCACCCCGGCCATCTATAAGATCGACCAGGAGGGCAACTTCCTCTGGGGGCTCGACGGCATCGACTTCAGGGATTATCATGACTCGCCGTTCACCAATGCCTACGTTGTGGGCGACGACACCTATTTCATTTTCAATTCCGGCTCAGTTGGTGATGAAGACACCGACGGCATCTACATGGTCCGCATTGCCGACGACGGCACCCTGCTCTGGGATGCTCCGCGCAAGATGGCCTCCGGCATGACGACCAAGGGCCAGATCCTGCCCACGACCGACGGCGACTTCCTCTACTTCGACGACACCCCCGACGGCGCCCGCGTGCACCGCTTCGACAGCGACCTCAACGAAGTCTGGGGCGAGGCCCTCGTCTACGACGACCATTATTTCGGCGGCTACGAGATGAACCACTACCGCATCGTGCCCGACGGCATGGGCGGCGCCTGCGTGGCCTTCCAGCGCTTCATGGGCACGTTCTCCCACAACATCCGCGTGCAGCACATCTACGAAGACGGCTCATTAGGCTTCGGCCTGGAGGGGCTGGATGCCTACAACGCTGATGCTTACGACCACAACTATCCCAGCATCGCAGCCTGTCCCGAGACCGAGGAGATCCTCGTCCAGTATGCATCCGAACTGAGCGGTACCGGCAACGTGATGCACCAGAAGTTCAGCTACGACGGCGACTACCTCTACGACGAGCTCGGCATGTCGATTGCCAGCAAGAGCACCGCCACCAACACCTACATGTTCGGTTTGCCCAAGACGGGCGTCGGCTCGCTGCCCGACGGCAGCTGGATTGCCGTCTATCGCGATATTGCCAGCTACAACAACGAGTCGATCGTCATCCGCCGCTACGACAAGGACGGCAATCGCGTCTGGACGCGCACCATCGGTCGCAACCTCAACGTCAACGACCTGGCCATCATCGTAGAGCCTGAGGCTGCCTACCTGTTCTGGCGCGAAGCCAGTTCCGACAAGAATCCCGGCATCACCATCTTCCGCATCGCCGCTGACGGTACCTACAACGTGACTGAGCCAGAGGGCATCGTCAGCACCGACGACAACACCGAGCCCGTCGTCGAGTCAGTCTACAGCCTCGACGGCAAGCAGCTCCGTCAGCCGCAGCACGGCCTCAACGTCGTCAGATATAGCGACGGCTCCGTCGAGAAGCGCGTCGTCCGTTAGTCTGCACATTTTTTATTCATTATATTATTAACCATTTAAAAACAACGCTTATGAAGAAAAGATTATCTTTCTTGGCAATGGCCTTCTTTGCCGTGCTCAGTGCATCGGCACAGATGTTTGCCTACAAGGTGGAAACAACCACCACGGCCTACGAGGACATCACGAACGGCATCGTGGTTGACCTGGGCGGCAACGCCGGCTCAGAACTTTCCGGGCTGATGCTCGATGCTGACGGCAATGCCAACTTCAACACTGCCGAGGACGTCAAGGCCTTCCCCATCGGCTTCGACCTGAATTACAACAGCAAGACGATGAAGTATTTCCTCATCGGCACTGATGGCGAGATTCTGCTCAGCGACGTGGAGACCGTCACTACCGACCTGCACAAGAAGGCCACCAACATGTTCACCACGTCGGGCTGTCACGATGCTTTCGGTCTCGTGACCCGCGAGGGCGTCTATGGCCTCGACGATACCGAGATCAGCTATAAGAACGAGGGCAACGCCGGCAACCGTGTGCTCATCATTCAGTACAAGAACCTCGGTCTGCAGTCGAACAGTTGGAAAGTTGACTTCTGTGCCAAAGTGCAACTGCAGTACCGCATATATGAGGCAACAGGCAACATCTCTATTCAGGTTAACGGCTTCATGCCCACTGACGAGACTGGCAACTACCACTTCATGCGCATCGGTCTGCTGGGCGACAGCAACGATTTCGTCCAGGTGCATGCCTACGACGGATCAGCTACTGGAGCCAAGGACACTTCTATCAGCTACAACGCTGACAACTATCCAGCTGACGGCACCACCTACACTTTCGTGGCTCCCGATGAGTGCATGACTCCCGGCGGCACGCTGCAGAACCTGGTGCTCACCTCAACGACCACACAGATCAGCGGTTCGTTCAAGCCCAGCGACGCCGACCACTATCTCGTGCTGGCCGGCACGGCCGCTCCTGAGGGCGTGAAGCCTGTCGACAAGACGAAGTACGCCGTCGGCGACGAGCTTGGCAATGCAAAGGTCATCGCCGTCGTTGCCGTCGTCGACGAGCATTTCAACTACGCCGACTCGGTCTCCTTCAGCAGCCCCAACAACATGGAGGCTGACACGGAGTACAGCTTGACAATCATCCCCTACAACTCATTAGGCATGGGCGGTCCCCTCTACGGCGAAGCTACCACCGCTACCATTAAGACCAAGCCCGCTGCTCCTGAGTCCATCACGACCAGCGATGTCGACAAGACCACGATGTCGGTCAGCGTCAAGGCTGCCGGTCAGGTGCTCGTAGCCATGACCACTGAGGAGTTTGTCAATCATGCTAATCAGTATCTGTACTACGGCGTCTTCGGCGAACCCAAGGGAACCTACAACGTGGGCGACGAGATTGAAGGTGGCGGCAAGGTCATTTTCGTCGGCACGCCCGCTGAGGCCATCGCCCTGACCGGCCTCGAGGTTGGCAAACCCTACTTCTTCCGTGCATGGAGCATCTCCGACGCCGGCGAGTATTCGTCGCTTTACGTCGACACCAACGATGTCACCGCTTCCGAACTGCCTTGGGAGCTCACCATCGACGAGACCCTCGTCACCGAGGAACCCTATCTGGGCTGGACCAGAGACGACGATGAGAATGGCATCTGGAACGACAACTCGAGCAATGGTTATATCTACAGCCAGATCAATGCTGTAGACGAGACCGAGGGCACCGTGGCCTGGTATGAGTCTCCTTATATCTATCTGGGCGAAGGCAGCAACCGTATTAAGGTTGGCGTCGCAGGAACTCAGCGCTCTGGCTGGATGCAGAGCGGATGGACGCTGGGCGACAACGAGAAGATCGTCTTCCAGGTCACCAAGGACGGCGTTGACTATAAGGACATCCTGACCATCGACAAGAACAACTGCGAGAGCCTCAGCAACGCCTCGTTCGTGCCCTTCGAGGCTACCTTCGACGAGCTGGCCGGCGAGAAGGTGCGCCTGCGCATCTACATCCATCGCTTTGTCGCGGGTCAGACCCAGTTCAACCGCATCTATATCGAGCAGAAGCCCGAGGTGGACTATCCCAGCGACATTCATGTGGCTGCTGTCGACGGCGGCAACGTGACGCTTGAATGGACTGCCGAGGAGAAGGCTACTTCCTATGAGGTCAGCTACAAGAAGGCCAGCGACGAAGAGTGGGGCGAGGCCGTGGCCACCGACGTCACCAGCATCACGCTCGAGGGTCTCGACGGTCTGACTGGTTACGAAGCCCGTGTGCGTTCGCTCACGGCTACCGCACAGAGCGGCTGGAGCGACGCTGTCAGCTTCACGACTGGTGCGAGCGTTCCCTTCGAGTTTGTGGTCAACGATGCCGAGGATCTCAGCATCTGGACAGCCTATGAGGGCGAACTGACCGAAAACACCGAACTGAGCGAAGGTGGCGACATCCTCGTCACTCAGCGTTCCGGCTTCGGCGGAATGATGATTAAGAACATCACCTTCAGTCCTTATGGATCATCAACTAATTCATGGCTCGTCAGTCCCTCCATCAGCCTGGGCGACAATGCAGCTGCCAAGTATCAGGCCACGCTGACGCTGACTTCCATCTATCTGGGCGACGAGGTGACCCTCAAGGTCGTCGTTGCCAAGGACGGCGAGAACTTCAGCTCGGCCAACGTCATCGGCACGATTGCTCAGAGCGAACTGCCGTCGGCTGACGAAGAAGATGCAAGCGAAGAAGATGCGAGCAAGGACTTCACCTTCGACTTCACCGGCTTCAGCGGCAGCATCCGTCTGGGCTACTACATCGAGGGCACCGGTTCTGACCTCACATCGCTGCAGTTCGACAAGATGGGCCTGAAGCTCGGCGAGCAGGAGGCTACAGAGGCTACCGTGACCTACGCTATCCAGGTTGGCCAGAGCTTCACCTCCGGTCAGACTGTCGAAGTGAAGGACGGCGACGACGTCGTGGCTACCATCACCTACGGTGAGGCTGGCACACAGGTGGAAGGTTCTAACGCCTATGCTGACTTCAAGGCTGGCAAAGCTGATTCGCAAGTGGAGGGCTTCGTGGCCTTCACTGAGGGCAACGGCGAGAACGGCAACAAGGACGGCGGCACCTTCTACACCATCAAGCCCAAGTACGACGGCGAGATCACCATTGGCGTCGTGCTCAACAACGGCAAGAAATTCTATGTGGAAGAGGACGGAACGGCTCTGGATGCCTACAACGCCATCACGGTCAGCGAGAAGTACTACGGCACCTTCAAGTTCGACGTCAAGGCTGGCAGAAGCTACAAGTTCTACTGCGCCGGTTCGAAGCTCGGCTTCTATGGCTTCAACTACACGTATGATCTGACGGCCACCGGCATCGAGTCGGCTCCCGTCGTGACAGTGAAGTCTGACGCCGTCTACAACCTGCAGGGTCAGCGCATGACGACGCTCGTTCCCGGCAAGCTCTACATCAATAACGGCCGCAAGTTCATCGCCCGCTAATCCACGTTTTTAGCGACGACAACCGCAAAAATCGCCGGTTTCATCGGAGTTCCCATCCGATGGAACCGGCCCTTTTTTTATGGAGCGCGGGCGTCCCGCCCGCACTCCACGAAATAAAAGTAATTATATTCAAGTTTCGCATGTCTGAGGAGTGTAGGAGTGTAGGAGTTTTCGCGGCTTTCAGCCGCTGGAGTTTAGACGTTAGTCTTGTTGGCAGTATGGTCATAGGACGGTTTGACACCAGTCTATCGTCTAAACTCCTAAACTCCTAAACTCCAAAACTCCAAGAGGCAAGCGGAGCTTGCGAAAGTTGGATAATTATATAGTGCGGGCGGGGACGCCCGCGCTTCACGAAAACGGCGCTTCTTGAAGGTAATATACCCCTATATTACTTTCGAGAAGCACCGCTTTAGCAATAGGAAAAGCACCGCTTTACTTATGGAAAAGCGGTACTTTACTGGGAGAAAAGCACCGCTTTACTCCAGGAAAAGCACCGCTTTAGTTACACCAAAGTTCAAAAAGTAAGGGGCGAACCGACCGGAATGGTGGTTCGCCCCTCGCGTGCGCGTATTATTATATAAGGTGATTACTTAGCCTCGACGGCCTCCTCCTCGCGGATCTTGCGGCCCATGGTGCGCAGGGCGGTGGGAGCGGCGATGAAGATGGACGAGAGCGTGCCGAAGATGACACCGAGGATCATGGCGAAGGCAAACGAGCGGATGCTGTCGCCACCAAGGAAGAAGATGGTGAGCAGCACGACGAGCGTCGTCACCGACGTGTTGATCGTACGGGCCAGCGTCTGGTTCAGCGAGTCGTTGAAGAGCTGCTGGCGGTCGCGCTTGGGATAGAGGCCGATGTTCTCACGGATACGGTCGAAGACCACCACCTTATCGTTAATAGAGTAACCTATCACCGTCAGGATAGCACCGATGAACGTCTGGTCGATCTCGAGCGACATGGGTACCCAGCCGTGCAGCAGGCTGAAGAAGCCGAGCACCACAAGGGCGTCGAAGAACAGAGCTACGATAGAACCCACCGAGAAGGCGACATTGCGGA
>JAFTGI010000196.1 GCA_017458195.1 Prevotella sp. | reverse complement strand
GCTCGGCCCTCCACATGAACCTCGAGGAGCACCTCTCGAAGGAGCAGTACCGCCAGCTGCTGAAGGTGGCTGCCCAGGAGGGTTGCAACTACTTCACGTTCAACATCCCCAACACCGTCTGCAACGACTGCGGCCACATCGACAAGCGCTATCTCAAGGAGTGCCCCCACTGCCACTCAAAGAACGTCGACTACATGACCCGCATCATCGGCTACCTGAAGCGCGTCTCCAACTTCTCGCAGGCCCGCCAGGAGGAGGCCGCCCGCAGATATTACGCCACGGCGTAAAGGACCCAGCCTTATGCTGAAATACGTTAACACCGGCGTCGTCTTTCAGGAGATCCCTGACGAGACGACGCTGGCTATCAATATCTCAGGCTGTCCCTGCCGTTGTCCTGGTTGCCACAGCCAGTTTCTCTGGGGCGACGTGGGCGAGCCGCTCACAAGCAGTGTGCTCGACGATTTCGTCGTCGAGTATGGCGCCGACATCACCTGTATTGCCTTCATGGGCGGCGATGCCGACCCCGCTGAGGTCAACCGGCTGGCCCGCTACGTCCATGAGCACTATCCGAGGCTGCGCGTCGCATGGTACAGCGGTCGGCTGCGCGTGCCGTCGTCGGTGCGCAAGCAGGACTTCGACTACATCAAGGTGGGGCCCTACCTGCGCCACCTCGGCCCTCTGAAGCAGCGCACGACGAACCAACGCCTCTACCGCCAGACGGCCGACGGCACGTTCGAGGACATCACCTCGCGCTTCTGGCGAAAATAATGACTGTTACGGATGCCACACGAGGCCTGCACGGATTTCAAACGTGCGGGCCTTTATGTTTGGGTAATACTTGTAGCGGGTGTCGCGGATGAAGTAGCTGGCGGCACCGACAAGGCTGAGCTTCGGCGTCAGGTCGAGCTCGGTCAGGGGTGTCAGCACCAGCAGCGAGGCACTGCCGCGGTCACCCTGGGCGTTCAGGTAGAGCGGGTTGACGGTTGTCAGGTCCTTCTGCTCGTAGCCCTTCCAGGTGAACAGCCGGAAATAGTCGGCCTTGAGGATGAAGCGGCCGAAGTGGCGCAGTTCCATGTGGGTTTTCGACTTCACGGAGAATCCCGATCCCATGTTGTAGTCGCGGTCGATGACGTTGTAGTAGTCGCTCTTTGTGCCGCCGAGCAGAATGCCGCTCAGGAAGACGCGCTGCTCCAGCTTCGTGAGGGCGCCCACCTCGGGCATCTGCATGATCAGTCCGGGGCCTGCGGCGGCGGCTTCGCTGATGCGATAGGGCGTCAGGCTGGTGCCGTCCTTCACGGGCCGCGAGTCGTAGTAGTTGAAGTGCTGATAGAATCCGAACTCGGCGTTGAAGCGCCGGCCCTCGATCATCGGCGTGCTCCACAGCCGGCCCAGCAGGTTGAGCCTGTTCACGAGAGGCTGGTTGCCGCTCAGGCCGAAGGCCAGCTCGGCGTCGAAGAAGTCATAGGGTCGGTTGGCGCCCTCCTGGTTGAGCGGTTCGCCATATTCCATGTAGAGGTTCACGTAGGGGTTGTGCTCACCGCGGAAGAGGGCCCCGTCGTCGGCCAGGTAGCGGTCGCCGACGGACAGACTGAAGTCCAGCGGACCGTGCCCGGGCGTGCCGCGCTGCGGACTCAGTCGCCATGCTTCGCCGCTGATGATGCGGTTGAGGCCCTTCATTGGGTTGACCAGGGTGGCCGCCGCCTCGCGCACAAAGCGGCCGAAGCCCTGCGCGCGGTTGTCGATGAGCAGGTTACTGATGCGGTGGGCAATCTCGCCGATGCAGATGCCGCCCATGGTGGTGGCAATCAGATCGTTGATGGCCGGCGGCTCGATTTCTCCGAGGAATTCCCACATCAGCGAACCGCCCATGGCGAAGGGTGCCGACTGCCAGAAGTTGAGCCCAGACGAGCGGGCGGCGTTGAAATAGAGGTTGCCGTGGTAGGGGTGTGCAAACAGGTTGGTCGAGAACTGGTCGTTGTCCCACACGAACCCATGCTCAAAGTTGTGCCGCCACGTGTGCATTGTCGTCTGCGCATAGTCAGCATCGAGCACGAAGCGGTCGAACAGGTGCACGAAGGCGTTGATGGAAAAGACCTCGAGGGAAGCAGCAGACCAAGCAGACCCAGCAGCCTCACCCCCGGCCCCTCCCCCAGGGGGAGGGGAGTATATAGAATTGTGATTGGAGGAAGCAGAACTATTCACTCCCCTCCCAGCAGGGAGGGGCTGGGGGTGGGTCTGGAGGGTCTGGAGGGGCTGGGGGTGGGCTTGGCTGGGCCTCCTAACCCTCCACGTCAGTCCCCCTTCAATCAGTGGGCGGCTGCGGTAGTGGCGGGCGTGGTGGTAATGGCGCGAGTCGCTGTAGCCCACCGAGACGAAGGCCCCCACGCCCGACGCTATCTGGTAGTCGGCGTTTAGGCGGGCCTCGAGGGCAAAGAGCCGCTCAGGCTGGTTGGTGCTGTTCTGCTCGAACGTCTCAATGTGCGAGAACCCCAGGTCGCCGCTCAGTGACCATCGCCCGTCCGCCAGCCGGAAATATTGTCCGATGCGATATTGCAGCGAGCCCGAGAACCGCTCGTCGAGGCCCATGTAGTGGGTGCCCACCCCAATTATATTATATGTGCTGCGGTTGCGGAAGCGCATGGCCACGTTCAACTTCGACGCCGTGCCGCCGAAGGCCATCAGGTCGACCGTCGTCAGCGGGTTCACGTTCACCAGTCCCAGCTTGTGTGCCACCGTGTCGCGCGTATAGTTGACGATGCCCACCTGCCAGCCGCGGGGGTGGGCCAGTGCCACGTTGATCAGTCCCACCTGCGAACCGCTCAGCGAGTCGGCATAGTTGTACGAGCCTATCTGCAGCCCGCGCATCGCACCCGACGAGACGTTGAGCACGCCGCCAATCTGCGTGCCGCGCTCCACGCCCATGGCAATGTTGCTGATGCCGCCCAGCTGCAGCCCGCGGAAGGGCGCCGCCGCCACGTTCGTCAGTCCCGAGAGCTGCACGCCGCTCATCGTCTCGGCAATGTTGGCCAGTGTGTTCAGCTGCACGCCGCGCAGCGAATCCGTATGGTGAA
Source organism: Prevotella sp. (assembly GCA_017458195.1). Taxonomy (GTDB): domain Bacteria; phylum Bacteroidota; class Bacteroidia; order Bacteroidales; family Bacteroidaceae; genus Prevotella. The sequence continues at coordinate 24,386 of JAFTGI010000196.1, read as the reverse complement.
TCAGTCCGAGGCTGAAGGCGGTCACACGGAGCGAATCCTCCGCCCTGTGGCCTACGGACAGGGCCACGCCCTGGGCGCAGACAGCAACGGCTATGTAAAAAGATACAAAAAGTGCAAAGAAATCTCTTTTCATGCTGCAAAGTTACAAATAATACTTAAAACATACCGCCCAATTGGGGAAAAGTTAGTAACTTTGCGACACGATTAACGACAATTTGAACACTGAAATGGAAATTATCAAGAACCAACATTTCGAGGGCGAACGCCCGCTTTTTGAGACTCACGACACAAGACTGGAACAGGTGACCATCGGCGACGGTGAGAGCGCCATCAAGGAATGCAGCAACATCGAGGCCGAGGACTGCCGCTTCTGGGGCAAGTACCCCTTCTGGCACGTCCATGGTTTCAAGATCAACCGCTGCCAGTTTGACGTCGGCGCCCGCTCAGCCCTCTGGTATAGCGACAATATGGACATGCGGAATACGCGCATCGACGGCCCCAAGATGTTCCGCGAGATGCACGACATGTATCTCGAGAACGTCATCATCAACGATGCCGACGAGACCTTCTGGCGCTGCCGCAACATCAGGGCCCGCAACCTGCGCCTGCACGACGGCACCTATCCCTTCATGTTCTGCGAGAACGTTGAGATCGACGGCCTCCGCAGCGATTCGAAGTACGTCTTCCAGTACTGCAAGAACGTTGAGCTGCGCGACGCCCACATCGTCACGAAGGACTCGTTCTGGGAGTGCGAGAACATCACCATCCGCGACTCCGAGCTCGACGGCGAGTACCTGGCCTGGCACTCTAAGAACGTCCGCCTCATCAACTGCCACCTCTCGGGCGAGCAGCTCCTCTGCTATGCCGACCATCTGGTGCTCGAGAACTGCACCTTCGACCCGCTCTGCGACCGCGTCTTCGAGTACAGCGACGTCAAGGCCGACATCCGCGGCCACATCGAGAACATCAAGAACCCCTCGAGCGGCCACATCGTTGCCGACAGCATCGGCTCGGTCACCATCGACGAGAACATCAAGCAGCCTGCCAACTGCGTCATCGATGTGCGATAACTGGGCTATAATTCCTAAAAACTATGTATAAGACCAAATCACTATTGTTAATCCTTATGGCCACCCTCGCCATGGGGGCGACGGCTCAGGTGAAGACCTTCAAGGCCCCCCGCCTGTACAAGGTCAAGGCCGCAGCTGCAGGCACGCCCACCGCGATGCGCGACAGCATCGTCAGTCGCGAGGCCGACGGTAGTCTCAAGAGTAAGACCACCTACACCTACGACGAGCACGGCTATCTGACGTCGAAGCTCTGTCGCATGGCCGACGGCACGTACGACGCCGACCAGAGCTACTACGTCGACTACGAGTTCGACGCGCAGGGCCGCTGCACGCTCCGCTCCATGTCGGTCTGCCAGCCCAACGGCCAGCGCGGCGAGGAGACCGAGCGCACCGAGGCTTACTACAACCACAACGGCTACTACTATTATGAGATTCGCTACGAGTGGAACCGGGGCCAGCGCTATGCCGCCGAGGAGATCGGCTACGACGAGTGGATGAACCCCGTCTACGGCATCGGCCGCGAGTGTAACCCAAGTATTAGTTCTTCCGACGACCGCATCGATGTGGTGTACGTCGCCCGCCAGAAGTTCACCGGCCGCGCCTATGCCCAAAAGGAGGGCAACCTCGACCTGGCGCTCCGCCACCGCCTCGTCTACAGCCTGATGTATGATAAAATCGGCAGCGGGTCAGAGAAGTTCCGTGTCGAGGGTGAGCGCCGCGAGATGGTCTTCGACGGCGACCGCGCCGTCACCACCTATTATAATCTGAAGGCCGACGACGTCACCCTCGATGACGACCTGACGCCCTACTGGACGGAGGAGCACCAGCTGGTGTGGCAGCTCAACGCCGCCCACACGCGTCCCCTCTCCTTGCGATATAGGTATAAGGATTATGCCGGGGCTGAGTGGACTGACAGACCCAGCCAGTCGGTCGACTTCGAATGGGACGCCAAGGACCGCCTGATAGGGGCCAGTATTGTTGACGGCTACTGGAATGTCAGCTACACCTACGCTGACGACCAGGCCAAGGACGTGCCCCTGCAGAAGCTGCTTGACGTCGAGCACAGCGACTCGTGGGAGGATAGCGGCATTGAAGACTACGAGGGCGACCTCCTCTACAACTGGTTCGGACGTCTGGCCACCTATAAATTCCGCAGCAAGTGGGAAGGTGAAAGCCTTGACGTCACCATCGACCAATGGGATGAGTACGGACGCTTCACCCACGCCATACAAAATGACGCTGAAGGCGACGATGAGTTCTGGTTGAAATATCGCGCCGACGGAAAAGTTTCAGAAATAATATGGGCAGGCGATGAGGAAGACCAGTACGAGAAGGAGGTCTGGGTCTACGACCGTTGGGGCATCGTCAGCCGAATAGATTTTTACGTGGCCGACTCGTTCGACGGCCCATGGGTGAAGTCAGACAACAGCGACGACAGTTACTACAGTCGACGCCACCGCATCCGCAAGGCCTACGACTGGAATGAATATCAGGAAGGCTACTGGTGGGTGCAGAAAGAAGTCGAGACCGACGACGACGGCAACATCCTCTACGGAACCATGACCAAGGAGTGGAGGGGACAGCGCTACAGCTATACGCTCGACACCTACGAGGATCCGCTCGGCCCGCTGCAGTATGGCGGTTATGACGAGGCATATCCTGAACAGCCTTACATCTTCGTCTATTATAAGTGGGACATTGCCGAGCAGCGTTGGATGCTTACCGATGGTCAGTTCTCTGCCGGCTATGCTTATGCACACTCCATGCTCAGCGACGGTCGCATCCAGAACGAGCGCTACCGTTGGGACGAAGCCAAGGAGGACATGGTGTTCGACGCCACGGAGACGCTGACCCTCGACGAGCAGCAGCGCGTCGTGGCCCGCGTGGCCGACGGCCAGACCGACCGCTTCGCCTGGTATGCCGACACGCACTGGCTGCAGCAGGCTCAGTGGGCTGACGGCCGGACCGACGTCTACTACTACAGCCTGCACAACTACGTCGACCCCGAACTGCTCCAGGTCGATGGTGTCAGGGCTCCCGCCGCTGCCGACGCCTGGTACAGTCTGCAGGGCCAGCGCCTCGGCGGACGCCCCGTCCAGCCCGGCCTCTACATCCACAACGGCAGGAAGGTGACGGTCAGATGAGCTGACTGCTCAAAAAAGTGGAGGGCGGGTAGCAGAACAAGCTTTTTTTGCCCACCGCCTCAAAAAGTGTATAGCCCAGCTATACACAGTGTATAGCACGTAAAAACACTGTGTATAGCCGCGCTATACACTTTTTGGCGGACAGTCGTTTTTGGCACAGAATTCGCACAGCCACCACTCCCTTCACGGATATTCGCGTGGCGCCGCAGGCAATATATTCAGGAAAATCCGTTTAATCCGTTCAATCCGTGGTAGAAAGGAACTTGCGAAAGTTGAATGAGAATAATCTTATCCGGTCCCTGACGCGCAAAAAAAAATCCCTATTCGTTTGGTTGTTACGGCAAAAAACAGTAAATTTGCGCAGGAAATACATTAACGGAAAGGACCGACATGCACAATTATAATTTCGACGAGCCCCTCCGCCGACGCGGCACGGGCTGCATGAAGTGGGACGAGCCCGAAGGTGGCTTCACGCCCGGGGAGATGGACGACGTCATCCCGATGTGGGTGGCCGACATGGACTTTGCGACGGCGCCCTGCGTGCACGAGGCTGTGCGCCGGCGCGCTGAGCATGGGGCTTTCGGCTATACCTACGTGGCCGACGACTACTATGAGGCCGTCATCGACTGGTACCGTCGGCGCTATGACTGGACGTCGCTCCGCCGCGAGCATATCCTCTACACGACGGGCGTTGTGCCAGCCGTCAGCTGCGCGCTGAAGGCCCTGACCATGCCGGGCGAGCGGGTGCTCGTGCTGACGCCCGTCTACAACTGCTTTTTCTCGTCGATCCGCAACAGCGGCTGCGAGATCGTGGCCTCGCCCCTGGAGCGCTACGACGTGGACGGCGGCCGGCGCTTCAGCTACCGCGTCGACTGGGCCGACTTCGAGCAGCGGTGCGCCGACGAGAAGTGCACGGTCTTCCTGCTCTGCAATCCTCACAATCCCGCCGGCGTGCTCTGGAGCCGCGATGACCTGCAGCGCATGGGCGACATCTGCCAACGGCACGGCGTCGTGGTGGTCAGCGACGAGATCCACGGTGAGCTCTCGCTCGGTGGCCGGCGCTACGTGCCCTATGCCACCGTGGGCGACCGCTATTATGAGCGGGCCGTGGTGCTGAGCTCGCCGTCGAAGGCGTTCAACATCGCCGGTCTGCAGATGGCCAACATCTTCTGTCCCGACCCCGACGTGCGCCGCCGCATCGACCGCGCCGTCAACATCAACGAGGTGTGCGACGTGGGGCCCTTCGGGCCGGTGGCCGTCATGGCTGCCTACCGCGAGGGTGAGCCCTGGCTGACAGCCCTCTGCCAATACCTGACCGACAACTACGGGGCGCTCTGCGACTTCATGACGGAGCACCTGCCGCACCTGCCCTTCAGTCGCCTCGACGCCACCTATCTGGTGTGGGTCGACATTGCCGCCACCGGCCTGACGAGCGACGCCCTGGCCGACCGCCTGCTGCGCGAGGGCCACGTGCGCGTCAGCCCCGGCTCTGCATACGGTCAGGAGGGCTACATCCGCCTGAACATTGCCTGCCCGCGCCGCCAGATGCTGGAGGGGCTCAGGCGCATTGCGGGAGCCCACCCCCAACCCCTCCCCAAGGGAGGGGGACTTGAATAGTTCTGCTGACAATACTAACTAACCACCCCTCCCCTCGGGAGGGGAAGGGGGTGGGTTTTTAATAATAAATAAACACAAATATGGAAGAAATCAAGAGTCAGCTTCCCGAGAATGCATTCCGGGAACTGAAAGAAGGAGAAAAGTATGAACCGCTGATGTCGCCCGGTGGCAACTACCCCGAGGTGACCACGTGGTCAGTGACGTGGGGCGTGCTCATGGCCATCGTCTTCTCGGCCGCCGCAGCCTATCTGGGCCTGAAGGTGGGCCAGGTGTTCGAGGCCGCCATCCCCATCGCCATCATCGCCGTGGGCCTCTCGACAGCCACGAAGCGTTCGCGTGCCCTGGGCGAGAACGTCATCATCCAGTCGATAGGCGCCTGTAGCGGGGCCGTGGTGGCCGGTGCCATCTTCACCCTACCCGCCATCTACATCCTGCAGGCCAAGTATCCCGAGATGTCGGCCTCGTTCCTGAAGGTGTTCATGGCCTCCGCCCTTGGCGGCTGCCTGGGCATCCTGTTCCTCATCCCCTTCCGCAAGTACTTTGTCAGCGACATGCACGGCAAGTATCCCTTCCCCGAGGCCACGGCCACCACGCAGGTGCTGGTGACGGGCATAAGGGAAGCCCCCCTTTCGTCCCCCGAGGGGGACACTATAGACCCAAGTACAAAAACTAAAGAAGCCCCCTCGGGGGCCGTAGGGGGGGCTTCCGGGGCAGGCATCCTCGTTATTGCCGGACTGATTGGCGGTCTCTATGACTTCATCGTCTCCACCTTTGGCTGGTGGAACGAGGTCGTCACCACCCGCATGATCGGCTGGGGCGAGGTCGTGGCCGACAAGGCGAAGCTGGTGTTCAAGGTGAACACGTCGGCCGCCGTGCTCGGCCTGGGCTACATCATCGGCCTGAAGTACGCACTGTTCATCTGCCTCGGTTCGCTGTTCATCTGGTGGCTCGTCGTGCCCGGCATCGGTCTGCTGTTCCACGACCAGGTGCTCACCATCGGCAGCGCCACGGCATCGATGACCGTCGGCGAGATGTCGCCGGAGCAGATCTTCACCACCTACGCCCGATCGATCGGCATTGGCGGCATCGCCATGGCCGGCATCATCGGCATTGTCAAGTCGTGGGGCGTGATTAAAGGGGCCGTGTCGCTGATGAAGCCCACCGCAAAAGAGCCCACCCCCAACCCCTCCCCACGGGAGGGGGGCTTGAATAGCTCTGCTGACAATACTAACCAATCGCCCCTCCCCTCGGGAGGGGTTGGGGGTGGGCCTGATTTACCCATCAAGTTCATTGCCATTGCATCCCTCGTGGCGCTGGCCGTCACGTTCGTGTTCTTCTGGCTGGGCGTGATGCACAACCTCTGGTTTGCCGTCGTGAGCATCCTGCTCGTCACGGTCATTGCCTTCCTCTTTACAACTGTGGCGGCCAACGCCATTGCCATCGTGGGCTCGAACCCCGTCTCGGGCATGACGCTCATGACGCTCATCCTCGCCTCGGTCGTGCTGGCTGGCGTGGGCCTGAGCGGCACGGAGGGCATGGTGGCCGCGCTGATCATGGGCGGCGTGGTCTGCACGGCCCTGTCGATGGCCGGCGCCTTCATCACCGACCTGAAGATCGGCTACTGGTTAGGCTCTACGCCGCGCAAGCAGGAGTCGTGGAAATTCCTCGGCACGCTCGTCTCGGCGGCCACCGTCGGCGGCGTCATCATGCTGCTCAACGAGACCTACGGCTTTGCCTCGGGTGAGCTGGCTGCCCCGCAGGCCAACGCCATGGCCGCCGTCATCGACCCGCTGATGAACGGTCAGGGCGCACCCTGGCTGCTCTACGCCATCGGTGCCGTGCTGGCCCTCATCCTGACGTTCCTGAAGATTCCCGCCCTGCCCGTCGCCCTGGGCATGTTCATCCCCCTGCAGCTCAACATGCCGCTGCTCGTGGGCGGAGCCGTCAACTGGTATGTGACGACGCGCTCGAAGGACAAGGCCGTCAACGACGCCCGCGGCGAACGTGGCACGCTCATCGCCTCCGGCTTCATCGCCGGCGGTGCCCTGATGGGTGTGGTCAGTGCCCTGATGCGCTTCGGCAACCTCAACTTCGTCAGTGAGGCCTGGATGCAGAACCCGCTCTCAGAGCTCTGCGCCCTCGTGGCCTACGTGCTCCTCATCGCCTACTTCATCAGAAGCAGCGTTAAAAGGTAAAAAGGTAAAAAAAAAGTAAAAAGGTAAACAAGTAAAAAGGGCTGCGCAAGAAGAAACACCGCGCAGCCCTTTTTTTTACCTTTTTACTTTTTTTTTACCTTTTTACCTTTACCTAAGTCCCATGCGGGCCTCGACGACGTTGACGACATAGTCGCCGAGCTTCTCACATTCGTTGACGAGGTCCATGTAGATGGTGCCAACGGCGTAGGTGTACTCGTGATTGTTGATGTCGACGATGTTCTGGGCCTTCAGCTGGTTGCGGAAGTTGTTGATCTCGTTCTCGATGTTGAACGTACGGTTGACGTCGAAGGCCTCCTTGCGGCCCATCATCAGGTTGTTCATCTGCGTGAGCGACTGGTCGGTCAGGCCCATCATCTGGTGCAGGTGGTTGTAGAGGCTCTCGGTGAAGTGGTCCTCCTTGGCATTGTACTTGCGCGAGATGGTGCGGGCCATGTTGTAGCAGGCGTCGCCGATCGACTCGAGCTCCGAGATTTCGCGCAGCATGGCGCGGATCTTGGCCTTCGTGTCGTCCGAGAGGTGCGCATCCGAGACCTGGTCGAGGTATTTGGCAATCTCGAGCTCCATGTTGTCGGAGATATTCTCATACTTCTCGATGCGCGAGAACAGCTTGTTGAACTGCTCCATCTCCTTGTCGCCGTGCTGCTTGCCGCCGATGCTCGATGAGAAGTCGAGCAGCTCGGTGACCATGCCGAACATGCGCTGCATGCGCTCGGCGAAAGATTCGATCTCCTTGTGGGCCTCGAGCACTGAGAGCTCGGGGGTCTTCATGATGCCCGAGGTGATGAAGTGCAGGCGGAAGTCCTCCTCCTCGTCCACCTTCTTGGGCTTGATGGCCCAGCAGACGAAGCGCTCGATATAAGGCACGAACCAGATGAGCAGCAGCGTGTTCGACACGTTGAAGGCCGAGTGGAAGGCGGCCAGCGCCATCGAGGCCTTGAGGGCAAACTGCGGGTCGGTGTAGGGCATGTCGCTGTCGAAGCCGACGATGCCGAAGACGGTGTGCGTGAAGGGCTTCAGCAGGATGAGCACCCAGAGCACGCCCAGCACGTTGATCGACATGTGGGCAAAGGCGGCCCGGCGTGCCTGCACGTTGGCCGAGAGGGCCACGATGTTCGACGTGATGGTCGTACCGATGTTCTCGCCCAGGACGAGCATGATGCCCTGGTCGATGTGGAGCACGCCCGTGGAGCAGAGCGTCATCGTGATGGCCATGATGGCGGCCGACGACTGCACGCAGAGCGTCAGCACCGTACCCATGAGCAGGAACAGCAGCGACGTCCAGATGTTGGCATCGTTGAAATTGTCGAAGAAGTTGTGGACGGCATCGGCATACTCGCCCATGACGGCCTCAGAGCCCGTGGCCTTCAGCGTGCCCAGTCCGAGGAACAGGAAAGCCACACCGAAGAGGAAGTCGCCGATGATGCGGTGCTTCTTCATGTAAATCAGGATGATGCCGAGGAAGAACATCGGATAGACGTAGTCACTGATGTTGAACGAGAAGCCCAGCGACATGATCCACGCCGTCACCGTCGTTCCGATGTGGGCACCCATGATGACCGAGATGGCCTGGATGAGCGTCAGCAGACCCGCGTTGACGAACGAGACGGTCATCAGCGTCGTGGCCGTCGACGACTGCACGGCTGCGGTTACGAACATACCGGTCAGCATGCCGGTGAAGCGGTTGGTGGTCATGGCGCCCAGGACGTGTCGCAACTGCGGACCCGCCATCTTCTGCAGGGCGTCGCTCATCGACTTCATACCAAACATGAGAAGTGCGAGCGAACCGAGAAGCTTGAAAAGAATCAACATAGATTTGACGTTATGTTTTGAATTGTGGTGCAAATTTACACAAAAAAATTTAAAACGACGTGGGAATCAGATTTTTTTTGTAATTTTACCCCGTAAAATATTAACCTTATCAGATTACGCAATGAATCAGACAGTCAAAGTACGCTGCAAGAATAACGGCCAGTTGATGCTGGTGCCCATGGGGACCAAGCTCGACGAGGTGTATGCCATGGCCGGATTGGAGATGCCTCACGGGCCGATCGTGGCCAAGGTGAACAACAAGGTGGAGGGCATGCACTTCCGCGTCTACAAGCCGAAAGACATCGAGTTCCTCGACATCACGTCGCCCACGGCGATGCGCACCTACACGCGGACACTCTTCTTCATCCTCTCGAAGGCCGCCCACGAGCTGTTCCCCCAGTGCGTCGTGTCGATTGACATACCCGTCTCCAACGGCTACTACGTCGACCTGGAAATCGGCCGCCCCGTGACCCTCGACGACGTCGGCCAGCTGCGCCGCCGCATGCAGGAAATCATCAGTCAGGACCTGCCCATCCGCCGCCATGAGACCACCACCGAGGAGGCCATCGCCCTCTTTGAGCGCAGCGGAGCCATCTCGAAGGTGAAGCTCCTGCGGTCGCAGGGCAGCATCTACACCACCTACTACGACCTCGACGGCTACGAGGACTATTACTACGGGGCACTGCTGACGCGCACCTCGCAGATCTACCTCTTCGGACTGGAGAAATACTTCGACGGCGTGCTCCTGCGCATACCCTCGGCCGAGCACCCCGACGAGCTGGGCGAGCTCGTCCATCAGGACAAGATGTTCGGCATCTTCAAGGAGCACCACCGCTGGCAGCAGCTGCTCAGCCTGCGCACCGTCGGCGACCTCAACGAGGCCATCGACAACGGGCGCTCGAGCCTGCTCATACAGGTCAGCGAGGCCCTGCAGGAAAAGAAGATTGCCAAGATTGCCGACGACATCGCCTCGCGCCGCGACATCCGCCTGGTGCTCATCGCAGGGCCCTCGTCCAGCGGCAAGACGACCACCTGCAAGCGGCTCTCCGTCCAGCTGCTCACCAACGGCATCAAGCCCATCGGCATCTCGCTCGACGACTATTTCCTCGACCGCGACCAGACACCGCGCGACGCCCACGGCGACTACGACTTCGAGAGCATCTACGCCCTCAACCTGCCCCTGCTCAACGAGCAGCTCACCGCCCTCTTCCGCGGCGACGAGGTCGAACTGCCGCGCTACGACTTCCCCACCGGACGCAGCGTCAGCAGCGGGCGCCGCCTGCGCCTCGCCGACGACGAAGTGCTCGTCGTCGAGGGCATCCACGCCCTCAACCCCGAGCTGACCGCCCAGATACCCGACGCCCTGAAGTATCGCGTCTACGCCTCAGCCCTGACGACGCTGCTCCTTGACAACCACAACTACGTGCCGACGACCGACAACCGCCTGCTGCGCCGCATCATCCGCGACCACAAGTACCGCGGCGTCACGGCCCAGGAGACCATCCGCCGCTGGCCCTCCGTCCGCCGCGGCGAGAACAAGTGGATCTTCCCCTATCAGGAGCAGGCCGACCAGATGTTCAACACCGCCATGCTCTTCGAGCTCGCCGTCATCAAGAGCCAGGCCGAGCCCCTCCTCGAGCAGGTGCCCGAGTCGGCCCCCGAGTATGCCGAAGCCTACCGCCTGCGCAAGTTCCTTGGCTACATCCATCCCATCCCCGAGGACCAGATCCCCCCGACGTCGCTCCTCCGCGAGTTCCTCGGCGGCTCCTCGTTCGAGTATTAAAACCCTCCCTCAGGAGGCTGTGTCAAACCTTCATTCCAATTTGGTACATCGGCCATGTACGTTTTGTACATGGCCGATGTACAAAACGTACACAGCCGATGTATCAAAACTTAGACAAATCTGAAAATCCGTAAAATCCGCGAAATCCGTGGTTGAAAAAAACTACAGGAACTTGAATAAAAATCAGACTTCGTAGTTGGTCTTCGCATCGGCCTCGCCGTGGAGGGCCTCCTGGAAGGAGTCCCAGTCCTGGAAACCGGCCAGGAGGGAGAGGCGGTCGAGCGTCTTGCGGTTGGGCTTCTTCAGGAGTTCCTTCTCGACGGCCTCCAGAAGCTTCTTCAGCGCGAAATGTTTCTTTTCCATTGTTTGTGTTAGATGATCGTCTTAGCGTAAATCCGTTGAATCTGTGAAATCCGTGGTCGTAATAAAACCAAGCGAGAATTACTTGCACACGTCGCGATAGAGGTCAGCGAACTGCTGGGCGGCACCGGTGTTCTCGAAGCGGCTGACGTACTGGCGGCTCAGCTCGATGCGGCGCTCGCGGCCGGGGGCACCGTAGAGCGTCTGGCTGATGGCGTGGGCCATGGCCTCCGGGTCGTCGGGTGAGACATAGAGGCTGTCAGGGCCGCCGGCCTCCTCCAGGCAAGAACCCGTGGCGGCCACGACGGGCAGCCCCATGCGGATGGCCTCGATGACGGGAATGCCGAAGCCCTCGTAGCGCGAGGGATAGACGAACGTGTCGGCCATGCGGTAGAGCGCGGGCAGGTGCTCGTTGGGCACGTCGTGGAGCATCATCACCCGCGGGTGGAGCCGCTCAGCGTCGACGTAAGCCTGGATCTCGTCGGCATAGGGCGTCGGCCGGCCGACGATGACGAGCGAGACGTCGTCGGGCAGCAGCGGCAGGGCGCGCACGGCCAGCAGCACGTTCTTGCGCTGCTCGATGGTGCCCACCGAGAGCACGTAGCGGTCGGGCAGGTTATACTGGTCGCGCACCTGCCACAGCAGCTTCGGGTCGGGCTCCTCGGCAAACTGCGGCGCGCAGCTCTGATAGATGAGGCTGACGCGGCTGCGGTCGATCTGTCCCAGCTCGCAGATGTCGCGGCGCGTGCACTCCGAGATGGCCACGATGCGGTCGGCCTCGCGCAGCGTCTGGCGGAATTTCTTCGTGTAGATCCTGACGTCGACCGACTTGTAGAACTCTGGGTGGCGCAGGAAGATGAGGTCGTGGATCGTGACCACCGAGGGGATGCCCGTCCGGCTGATGCCGCGGGGCAGCTCGCCTGACAGTCCGTGGTAGACCTGTATGCCGTCGCGCTGCAGCTGACGGAGGATGCCCCGCGAGCGCCACAGGGCCCGCCCGAGGGCCGTCCGCTTGTTGGCGAACGAGTAATGCAGGTTGTCGCGCTCCATGACCTGCCGCCGCAGTTCGATGCGCCCCTCGTCGGGGGCATAGAGCGTCAGGTCGAGGTCGGGCAGCCGGGCCAGGTCGCCCACCAGTGTGCGGCCGTAGCTGCCCAGTCCCGTGGCGTTGCGCACGATGCGCTTCGCGTCGAACCCTATTTTCATGCCTTCAGTCATAATTTTTGCGCAAAGGTACAAAAAAAACGGCAAACGTGAATAGGAAAGCAATAAAATTCGTAACTTTGCACCCGCAAAGAAGAAGGAACAGATGGAAAGATTGCTCACCGATGCCGGCTCGACGGGCTACTGGCTTTGCTGTCTTGCAGGCCTCCTGCTGACCATTGCCGCGAGCTTCGGCATCTATTTTGCTTTCAATAAGGGCATGGCCGAGAAAGCCAGGGGACAGCAGACGCGTCGTTTCGTGATTGCCTCCCTGCTGGTGTGGGCCCCCATCGTGGCCGTCGGGGCTTCGCCTCTGCAGCTGCCCATCGTGCTGGCCTGGGTGGTCGGCATGGTCTGGGCGACCACCTATCCGTTGCTTTATCATCTGACCCACAGGCACTTGTCGCCAGACTATGAGCATTATGGCGAAATATCCTGCGGCATATATTTCTTCGGGCTGTTCTCTGTCTTATGGCTTGCCGGAGGTGGCGTCGCAGCCGCCTTGCTGGAGTGGCTGGTGCTGATGGTGAGCATCGCTCTGCTGGTCTACTACCGGCTCTACGGCACCTGTATTGATGCGAACGGCATGAAAATCATCCAGGACACCCACTACAACGAGATTCTGGAGTATGCCCGCTCCTACAGGTGGACGACAGTGCTGCTGGTTGCCGTGCTGGCCGGCGGAATGCTGGGCGCTTGCCTGGTCGTCAACACGTTTCATGCCAGCGGACGCTGGCAGACACTCCTGCTGATAGCCGTTGCCCTGGTTTTTGCCTGGTACGTCTTCAAGCCCCACCGTGGCATGTTCGTGCGTTCGGGCATCATAGCGCTGTGGCTCACCATTCGTGACTATCGCAGGGGCAATATGCGCTATAGGGAGGACATGGCGATGAGGATCAGCCATTTGACGGTCAGTCAGCGGGGCAGGACAGTGAGCGCTCCCCACACCATCATGATGATTATCGGTGAGTCGGCCTCGCGCGACTATATGAGTTGCTTGAAGCCGATGGAGCACGACACGACGCCATGGATGAGGGAGCTGCTGCTTGACGACAAGCATGCCGTAGGCTTTCCCCATGCCTACAGTTGCGCCATGCACACGGTGCAGGTGCTGGAAAAGGCGCTCACCGAGTATAATCAGTATAACGGCAAGCAGTTCTACGACTCCAACTCCATCATCGATATTGCCCGCAAGCTGGGCTACCACGTCCACTGGTACAGCAATCAGGGGCACCTGGGGGCGGCTGACACGCCCGTCACGCTGGTGGCCGAAACGGCCGACGTGGCAAAATGGACAAAGCAAGACTTGGGAAAGGTGCAATACGACGAGGAACTGCTTGGTTATCTCGGTGAACTGGATCCAGAGCGTAATAACCTGCTCGTGCTCCACCTGAAGGGCAGCCATTTCAACTTTCTGAACCGCTATCCCGCTGACCGAACGGTGTGGGGCGTGCCTGGTCGTGAGGATACAGTCCTGAACTACGAGAACTCGTTGCGCTATACCGACGGGATGTTGCGTCTGGCCTTTGATTTCTGCCGCGAGAGGCTCAACCTGCAGGCAATGGTCTACTGCAGCGACCATGCGACCGTGCCCGACCGCCATCGTTCGCCGAACTTCAGCGACTTTGGCGACACGCGCATCCCGTTAGTCTGCTGGATGAGCAGCGAATGGCAGCAGTGCCATCCCGGACGATTCGAGGCATTGCGCCTCAACCGCGACCGTTATTGGACAAACGACCTGCTCTATGAACTGATGTGCGGCGTGCTCGACGTGGAGAGCAATCATTTCGACGAGACGGCCTCGTTGGCGTCGCCGCTCTACAGATTCACCCGCGACGACCTTCTCACCTTTGAGGGGCAGCGCCACATCAGCGACGACGAGAAAGGATAAGTACCGTCATTTTCCCCGCACACGACACATGAGCCATGTGAAACAGAGGCGCGGCAAGAGCCGCAGCTGCTCCATGGGCGCGTCGACTTCACGGACAACGCGGATGTTGTCCATGAGCCCCGCTGAGCGCAGCGTATTCGAGATGCCGGTGGTGTCAAAATCGGCAACAGGGAAGTGAAGCTGGCAAAAGTGCTTCCCGCTCAGCCACAACTGCTTCATTTGCTTGAAGTCGGCCGACTGTCGGTGGTGGGCGTCAAAGGGGAAATCAGCAAAGACGGTCCTCCTGACGAGAGAGCTCTGATGGCAGAAATACATACGGTGAGCGTTGTGGGGGGCTTCTGAAGGCTTCACCTGTCCGCCTTTCACGACGTCGCCATAGATGACATCCTCCTGTGAGCGATCTTCGGCAAACACGCGGCTGAGCACGTCGGGCGAGGCAAAGGTGTCGCCGGCATTCATGAAGATGAGCCACTCGCCGGTCGCCATGGCCGCCCCTTTGTTCATGGCATCATAGATGCCGCCATCGGGTTCTGACACGAAGCGTGTCAGCCGGCCGCGCCAGTCAGCCAACAATTGCGGAGTACCATCGGTTGAAGCACCGTCAATCACCAGGTATTCCAAGTTCTCATAGAGCTGTGCCTCCACGCTCTCCATGGTTTTCCGGAGCATGCCGAGGGCGTTGCGACAGACGGTAATCACCGTCACTGCGGGTTTGCTGGTTGTCTTCATCGTGGCGCAAAGGTAGTCAAAAAAGTGGATAAATACAAAATTGTGGTCCAATAATTTGCAGATTCGCGCGGAAATAGTTACTTTTGCGGCTATGAAACTGATTTATTACATCGTCTACGGCCTTTGGTACGCCGTGTCCTTGCTGCCGTTGCGCATGCTATATGTACTGAGCGACGTGCTGTTCTTTTTTGTCTTTTACATCATGCATTACCGCCGACGCACGGTGTGGGTCAACCTGGTGACGGCGTTCCCGGAAAAGGCGGAGGAAGAACAGAAAGACATTGAGCGCCGATTCTATCGCTGGTTCTGCGATTATCTGGTGGAGAGCATCAAGTTGATGACAATGAGCAGGGAGCAGCTGCGCCGCCGCATGACTTTCCGAGGCACAGAGCTTGTTGAAGAATGTGTCGCCGACGGTCAGTCGTGTGCCGTCTATCTGGGACATTATTGCAACTGGGAGTGGATCACCTCGCTGCCGCTGTGGATCAGCGATCAGGCGCAGTGCGGACAGATCTACCACCCGTTGGAGAACGCCCAGATGGACCGTCTGTTCCTGAAGGTGCGCCAGCGCATGGGGGCCGTCTGCATCCCCATGGCCGAGACGCTGCGCCGCATCCTGACCTATCAGCGCGACGGCCGACAGGTGGTCATCGGTTATATTGCCGACCAGGCTCCATTCTGGTGGAACATCCATCACTGGTGTCCTTTCCTCCACCATGATACGCCCGTGCTGACGGGCACTGAGCGCATCGCCAAGAAAATGAATCATGCCGTATTCTATATGGAGGTCAGCCGTCCACGCCGCGGCTACTACGAGGCTGAATTCAAGCTTATCACCCGTGAGCCGAAGAATTATGAGGACTATCAGCTGACTGACATTTATTTCCAAGAACTTGAAAAGACGATTTGCAGGAATCCCGAGTTCTGGCTGTGGACCCACAATCGCTGGAAGCGCACCCGCGAGAAATTCAACCGGCGCTTCGAGGTCGTCGACGGCAAGGTCCGTGAGCGACAAACGACAACTTAAGGTTTGCTCAGCCGGTCCTGCGTCATGCGCTCCATGTACTGCTGGATGATGGCCTTCAGCTGGCGCTCCATGAGCGGCTGCTGAGGGACATGGTTCAGCAGGTTGCGTTTCATCAGACTGTCTTCCAGACTGTAGACGGCGGTGGCCTGGCGACCGTCGAACTGCAGCACGTGGCCGTAGCGCACGTATTGGTAGGTGCCGTTCAGGTAGTTGACGGCCCAGGTGTCGTCAGCTGGCGTGCTGAACAGGTCGATGCCGAAGCCGACGTAGGGCTCGTCGTAGCCCAGATGGCCGAGCACGGTGGGCATGATGTCGGTCTGCTGGGCGATGGCGTCGCGCATGCCAGGAGCAATGTCGCCCGTCGGGTCGAAGAAGATGATGGGCGACGAAAAGCCTCCCAGGTCGGTCTGATATTCGGCGTGGTCGCTCTGGTTGGTGTGGTCGCTGGTCAGGACGAACAGCGTGTTCCGGAACCAAGGCTCACGTGCGGCCCGGCTGAAGAACAGCTGCAAGGCATGGTCGGTGTAGCGGATTACCTTGTGGATGGGCAGCCCCTCCTCAGTGTAGACGTCGCGGTAAGGCCGCGGCACCTCGAAGGGATGGTGGCTCGACAGTGTGAACAAGGCGGTCATAAAAGGCTCCTGCATGGCCGACATCTTGCGGCAGAAGTATTGCAGGAACGGCTCGTCGTCGATGCCCCACACGCCGTGGTCGTCAGTGGCGTCGGGCGTGTCGGCCTCGTAGTCTTCACGACCGTAGTAGTCGGCAAAGCCCGTGGCGCGGGCAAAGGCCAGGAAGCCCATCGACCCGCGGGCGGCACCATGGAAGAAGGCCGTCCGATAGCCCTTCCGGCCCAGACAGTCGGCCAGGCCCGAGACGTGGTTGACACTGTAGGGCGACAGGAAGAAAGGCTCAACGAACATCGGGATCGACGAGAGGATGCTGGGCATGCCGTCGATCGACTTGCGGCCGTTGCAGTAGCTGCGTGTGAACGTGGCGCTGCGGGCGATGAGCGAGTCAGTGAATGGCGTATAGCCTTTATATTGTCCGTGTTCCAAGGTTCGGTTGAGTGCACCGATATACTCGCGCCCGAAGCTCTCAATGATGAGCACGACCACGTTTTTCTTTTTCATGGCAACGGTGTCGGCCGGCTGATGAACCGGCGAATAGACGGCGTCGAGCTCGTCGGCCGCATAATATGCTGGTACTTCGAAGTGGCTCTTGCCGATGGTGCGGATGAGCGAGAAGGGCGTGTTGAGCACGATGCCCACCTCGGCCGGCCGCCGGCAGTAGGCATTGGCGTTCGACAGCGTGATGGGCCTCACCTGGCGCGTCCATCCGCCGCGCATGCCGGCAATGCAGAATGGGGCAAAGACCAGGAGCGACAGCAGCATGGTGAGGCAATAGCGTGTCGTCCCCGTGCGCCTGAGGTCAAGGCCGGGCTCACGGTAGAGGCGCCAGAGCAGGATGGCCGCGACGACGGTCAGCAGGACCAGATGCCAGTGGGCCAGCAGCTCGTGGCCGATGATGGCGCCAAGGTTGGACTCGTTGGCAAACTCATTGAACACGGTCGTCGTCGTGCGGCGCATAGTGAAGGGGAAGTAGACCACGTCGCACAGGTTGATGGCCAGCGCCAGCGTGTTGACCGCGACGAACAGCCCCCGGCAGGTGAACCTGTAGGGGCGCCGCTCCTTCTGCGGCAGGGGCAGCAGCACCATCACCACCCATAGCACGTTGGTATAGAGGATGGCCGTCGTGTCGAACGTGAGGCCGCCGCGCAGCAGTTCCAGCAGGTGACCGCCCGTCATGCCCTCGGAAAAGAGACTCCAGTTCTCCCAAAGGAAGACGAGGCGGGCCAGCATGTAGACAGCGTAGGCCATCAGCAGGTCGGCCAATAGAGCGATGAGTGGACGAAGCAGTGAGCGCATTTCCGAAGTTCTTTTATTTATTAATCAGGTCGTGCGAAGTCAGTTGCAACAGCGCCTTACTGCGCGCCAGCAGCGAATCCTTCGGCGTGGTGCCTTCATAGGCGACGTAGCTGTTGGCATCCAGGTCGTAGGCCATGAAGCTGACGGAGTCGATCAGGGTCATGCCGTTGACAAACGTATGGTAGGCCATGGGGCGGCAATAGTTGCGGCTGACGACGTCGCGACTGAACGTGAAGTCGTCGTGCGGCAGGCCCATCTGTCCCAACAGCGTGGCAGGCAGGTCGCTCTGGTTGCACACCAGCTCAATCCGTCTCGCTGACTTGACGGCGCCGCCCAGCCAGATCATGGGGATGTGGTTGTAGAGGCGCGTCGTCTCGTTGATGTCGCGATAGCGCACGCCGTGGTCGGGCAGGATGATGACGAGCAGGTTCTGCCACTGGGGGGTCAGTCGCAGGCTGTCGATGAACGTCCCAAGACAATGGTCCAGATAGTGGAAGGCATTGTAGACCTTGTCGTCGAGCACCACGCTGGGCACGTCCCACGGCTCATGGCTCGACAGCGTCAGCAGTGTCTTCATCCATCGGGCCGACGTCTCACGCTTGATGTCGCTGAGCAACGAGCTGAACATGAGGTCGTCGCGCACGCCCCACTGGGCCGAGCTTTGCTGTTCGCGCGGATAGTCGGCCTTCCATCGCAGCTGTTCGTAGCCGGAGCCGACGACATAGCTGCGCATGTTGGTGAAGTTGATGTCGCCGCCGTGGTAGAAAGCCGTCGTGTAGCCCTCTGCCTTCAGGCTCGCGGCGATGGAGGGCAGCTTGCGGCTCTTTTCGGGAATCTTCATCACCGAGACCATTGGGAACGACGGGTAGCCGCTCAGCGTGCTGATGACGCCGCGGTCGGTGCGCCAGGAGTTGGCGTAGCACTCGGTGAAGTAGACGCCTTCGTGGCAGAGGCGGTTCAGCCGGGGCGTAATCTCCGGGTGACCGCCCAGTTCTGTGAACTGTCCGCCGCAGCTCTCCATCAGGATGATCAGGATGTTGGGACGCGGGGTGGTGAGCAGCGTGTCGGGGTCGACGCTCTGCGTATCAAAGAGGCCGTCGGTCAGGCGGGCCAGTTCGTCATCGTCGAAGTAGTCGTAGCTGACGATGTAGTCGCCCGACTTCGAGATTGACGAGAGGAACGAGAAGACGGGATTGACGGCCGAATGATTCAGGAACTGGTTCTGGGAGAAATAGACCTGCCCGATGTTGGTGGTCGACTCGCTCAGTCCGCCGCGGATGCCAATAACGATGAAGGGAATGCAAAGAAGGAAAAACAGCGTCGCAGCCAGCCGTCGCTTAAGGGATCCCGGAACCACGGAATCCCGAAATACCGGAATCCCGGAATGCCGCAACCTCGGAATACCGGAATCCCGGAATGCCGGAATCCCGGCAAAACGAAAAAGCCAGAAAAAGACAACCGCCGCAACGACGATGACCACCAGCCGCACGAGCAAATAGCCGGTGCTGACCGAAGCCATGGCCTCAGTGGGGTTCGACAGGTATTGCAGGCACGAGGCGTCGAGCTTGAACTGCCAGAAGGGATAGAGGCTCGTGTCGGCCACGAAGGCCAGGGCCAGGGCCACGGCTACGACGGCATAATAGACGCTGAAGATCCATCGCGGCACGCGCACCCACACCGAAGCGGCGGTCAGCAGGAAGGGCACGATGAGAAGATAGAGCGCCGTCGACAGGTCGAGTGACAGTCCGTGGCGCAGCACCTGCCACACGTCGGCCGCGGTGAACGGCGCCTGCCCTTCATGGCATACCACCATGAACACCACCTTGGCCGCCATGAACAGCATGACCGTCAGCAGGTAGAACCGTAGCAGAAGACCCACCCCCAGCCCCTCCCTATGAGGGAGGGGTGTGGTAAGTGTTGCTTCCTTGTTATAATTCCTTATAATACCCTTGGTTGTCATGCTATTTTGTCTATTCACTCCCCTCCCTCACAGGGAGGGGTCGGGGGTGGGTCTTCTGGGTCTACACCTGCTGCATGTCGTGCAGGTTCTTGTAGTAGCCCCCGAGGGCGATGAGCTCGTCGTGGGTGCCGCGCTCAACGATGCGGCCCTCGTGGAGCACGCAGATCTCGTCAGCGTTGTGAATCGTCGACAGGCGGTGGGCGATGGCGATGGTGGTGCGCGTCTTCATCAGCCGCTCCAGGGCCTGCTGGACGAGCCGCTCGCTCTCAGTGTCGAGGGCCGAGGTGGCTTCGTCGAGAATCAGGATGGGCGGGTTTTTCAGGATGGCACGGGCTATCGAGACGCGCTGGCGCTGACCGCCGGAGAGCCGTCCGCCGCGGTCGCCGATGTTCGTGTCGAACCCTTGCTCGGTGGCCATGATGAAGTCGTAGGCATTGGCAATCTTGGCGGCCTCCTCGACGGCCTCGGGTGTGCTCCCGTCGGTTCCGAACGCAATATTATTGCGGAACGAGTCGTTGAACAGGATGGCCTCCTGGTTGACGTTGCCGATGAGGCTGCGCAGGTCGTGCAGACCGAGGTCCTTGACGTTGATGCCGTCGATGAGCACCTCGCCCTCCTGCACGTCATAGTAGCGCGGGATGAGGTCGACGAGCGTCGACTTGCCCGAGCCGCTTTGTCCGACGAGGGCCACGGTCTTGCCGCGCGGAATCACGAGGTTGATGTCGCGGAGCACCCAATTTATTTGGGGTGCGGGGGTACGGGGGGCAGCCTCTCGCGAGGCTGAAGGTACGAGATTAGTTTCTTCACTTGAACTATTCTCGTACCCCCGCACCTCCGCACCATCGTACCCCCGATAGCCGAACCATACATGCCGGAACTCTATCTGGTGCTCGAACGAGCTGATATGTACGGGGTTGGATGCCTCGCGGATGTTGTTCTCGGCCATCAGGATCTTGTCGATGCGCTCCATCGAGGCCAGGCCCTTGGGGATGTTGTAGCCTGCCTTCGAGAAGTCCTTCAGCGGCTGGATGATGGAGTAGAGAATCACCATATAATAGATAAAGGTGGGCCCCGTGATGGCGCGGTTGTTGAGCACCAGGATGCCGCCGAACCAGAGGACGATGATGATCATCACCGTGCCCAGGAACTCCGACATGGGGTGAGCCAGGGCCTGACGGATGTTGACCCGCATGATGTCGTTGCGGTATTGCGTGTTCACGCGGTCGAAGCGCTCGTTCATGCGCTCCTCGGCACAGAAGGCCTTGATGATGCGCAGCCCGCCCAGCGTCTCCTCCACCTGGCTCATTGTGTCGCTCCAGAGGGCCTGCGCCTTGATGCTCTTTTGCTTCAGCCGACGGCCCACCATGCCCATGAACCAGCCGAACAGGGGCACGAAGATGATTGTGAACAGCGTCAGCTGCCATGAGACAAACAGCAGCGTAGCGAAGTAGACGACAATGAGGATGGGGTTCTTGAACAGCATCTCGAGGCTGGCCATGATCGACGACTCCACCTCCTGCACGTCGCCGCTCATGCGGGCGATGATGTCGCCCTTGCGCTCCTCGGTGAAGAATCCTAAAGGCAGCGACGTGATCTTCTGATAGAGCTGATTGCGGATGTCGCGCACCACACCCGTGCGGATGGGCACGATGGTGGCCGACGAAAGGAAATAGGCACCCGTCTTCAGTGCCGTGGTCACGGCCAGGAACAGTCCGATGAAAAGCAGCGTGGTGGTCTGTCCGTAGTCGGCAATGAGCTGGTTGACCAGATAGTTCAGATTGTTCATCAGCACCCCCTGGATGTTGCCCCAGTCCCAGGCCATCATGCTCGTGGCCGCCTCGGCGTCGCCCGTCTGGAACAAGATCTGCAGGATAGGGATCAGCGCAGCAAACGAGAAGATGTTGAGCACCGCCGACAGCAGGTTGAACACAATCGACAGCACCAGATACTTCTTGTAGGGCGGCACGAACCGCCTTAGCACTCTGAGAAATTCTTTCATATAAAAAAGGGCCCACCCCCGGCCCCTCCCCAAGGGAGGGGTGCTTTTTTCTATTGGGGGTTCCGTTTTTGGGGTTTATACTTCTATTGTTATTAATTTACTTCAATGACTGAGTCTATTCAGACGCCCCTCCCTTGGGGAGGGGTTGGGGGTGGGCTTCCCCCAAGAGAGTAGCACTTGTGCTTCCCGTAATCCTGACGCGGACGGTCTCGCCGATGTGATGGTCGTGCTTGTCGAAGACTACCATCTTGTTCTGCTCCGTGCGGCCGCAGAGCTGCTGGCGCGAGCGCTTCGAGAAGCCCTCGACGAGCACGTCGAACACCTTGCCCTCGTCCTTCCGGTTCTGCTGGGCCGAGATCTCCGTCTGCAGCTGGATGAGCTCGTTCAGGCGGCGCAGCTTCACCTCCTCAGGCACGTCGTCGGGCAGGTGCTTCGAGGCATACGTGCCAGGCCGCTCGGAGTATTTGAACATGAAGGCCGAGTCGTACTGCACCTCGCGCATCAGGCTCAGACTGAGCTGGTGGTCCTCCTCGGTCTCCGAGTGATAGCCCACGAAGATGTCGGTCGAGAGGCCGCAGTCAGGGATGATGCGCCGGATGGCGGCCACGCGGTCCAGATACCACTCGCGCGTATATTTGCGGTTCATCAGCTTCAGGATCCGGTCGGAGCCCGACTGCACGGGCAGGTGGATATGTCGGCAGACGTTCGGCATCTCGGCAATCACCTGCAGCGTCTCGTCCGACATGTCCTTCGGGTGGGACGTCGTGAAGCGGATGCGCATCTCGGGAGCGGCCTCCGCAACCTGACGGAGCAGCTGGGAGAAGCCCACCCCCTGCCCCTCCCCAAGGGAGGGGTGTCTATATAGATCCTGCTCCTGAAGGTAATCAGGCTCCCCTCCCTTGGGGAGGGGCTGGGGGTGGGCTCTATATGAGTTGACGTTCTGCCCCAGCAGGGTCACCTCCTTGAAGCCGCGGTCGCGCAGGTCGCGCACCTCCCTTAAGATGCTCTCCACGTCGCGTGAGCGCTCACGGCCGCGGGTGTAGGGCACGATGCAGTAGTGGCAGAAGTTGTTGCAGCCGCGCATGATGCTCACGTAGCCCCCGATCTTATGGCCCAGCCCGATGCGCTGCGGCACCACGTCGCGATAGGTCTCCGTCGTCGACAGCTCCACGTTGATGGCCTTATGCCCCAGCTCAGCCTGCGCCACCAGGTCGGGCAGCGTCAGGTAAGCGTCGGGCCCCGCCACGAGGTCGGCCCCCCAGCGGCTCATCAGCTCGTCCTTCACGCGCTCAGCCATGCAGCCCAGCACGCCGACGATGAGCCCGCCATTTTTTTCATTCTTACATTTTTTAATTTTTAAATTATTCAACGCCTCCAGCCGGTGATAGATCTTCTGCTCGGCATTGTCGCGCACGGAGCAGGTGTTCAGCAGCACGCAGTCGGCCTCGTCAGCCGACGTGCACGTCTCGTAGCCGGCCATCTGCATCACCGATGCCACCACCTCCGAGTCGGCCACGTTCATCTGGCACCCGTAAGTCTCTATATAAAGCTTTTTCATTCTTCTTTTTATTTTTGGTTGCAAAGGTAACGCTTTTTTCGGAAAAAAACGTTACCTTTGCACCCAAAAATCTATAAAGACAATGAATAGACCTTCAAAAGCCTCTGTCTGGAGGGAAGCGCGCGACTACATCATGATCGGCATCGCCATGATGTCCTACTGCATCGGGTGGAACGTGTTCCTCCTGCCCAACAACATCGGCACGGGCGGCGTGGCCGGTATTTCGTCCATCCTCTACTGGGGGACGGGCATCCCCGTGCAGACCAGCTACTTCGTCATCAACGGCGCCCTGCTGGCCATCGCACTGCGAATCCTCGGCTGGAAGTTCTGTGTCAAGACCATCTATGCCGTCCTCGTCGTCACCACCGGCCTGACCCTCTGGGGCAAGTACTATCACGGTCACCTGCTGGCCGACCAGCCCTTCATGGCCGCCATCATCGGCGCCTGCTTCTGCGGAGGCGGCGTAGGCCTCGGACTGGCCAGCAACGGCTCCACCGGCGGCACCGACATCATTGCCGCCATCATCAACAAGTATCGCGACATCTCGCTCGGTCGCGTCATCATGATCTGCGACATCATCATCATCTCGTGCTCATGGTTCGTGCTACGCGACTTCGAGATGGTGCTCTATGGCTACGTCGTGCTCTACGTCACAGCCTTCTGCATCGACCAGGTGGTCAACTCGATGCGCCGCTCCGTGCAGTTCTTCATCATCAGCGACAAGTGGAACGAGATTGGCCATCGCATCAACGAGGACGGCCATCGCGGCGTCACGACCATCAATGCCACCGGCTTCTACACCGGCCACGAAGTCAAGATGCTCTTCGTGCTCTGCAAGCGCCGCCAGAGCAACCTCATCTTCCAGCTCATCAACGAGGTCGACCCCCACGCCTTTGTTTCCCAGAGCGCCGTCATCGGCGTCTACGGCAACGGCTTCGACCACTTCAAGGTTCGCCATCGCGCCAAGAAGGACGCATAAACCATCTATTTTCTTCACTTTGTACACCCGGTGTATACAAAGTGTATAGTCCGGCTATACACAGTGTATTCCCGGGCTATACACTGTGTTTTCCCGTACTATACACTCTGTTT
>JAFTGI010000195.1 GCA_017458195.1 Prevotella sp. | reverse complement strand
TCTTCTAGTCCCAGCAGAGCGGCTTCCACGTCTACTGCTCGTCGCAGTTTGCCCACGAGCCGAACGCGGAGCTGCTGCGCGAGGGCCCCGACGGATTCTACATCCAGGGTGCTGAGGACGAGAAGGGGCGCATCGTGGAGATGGTCGGCGGCGAGCTGCAGCCCGTCTGTCTGGACATCTCGATCACGAAGACCGTGATGGTGCTGTTCATCAATGCCCTGCTGCTGCTCGTCTGTATCCTGACGGCGGCCCGCTGGTGCAAGAAGCACAAGGTCGACGACCCCGCCCCGAAGGGATTCGTGGGTCTGGTCCACATGTTTGTCATGTCGGTCTATAATGACATGATCAAGCAGCCGCTGGGCGAGGAGGCACCCAAGTATGCCCCCTACCTGCTGACGTGCTTCTTCTTCATCTTCATCACCAACCTGATGGGCGTGGTGCCGTTCCCTCCCGGCGGCGGCAACCTGACCGGCAACATCACGTGCACCATGTTTCTGGCCCTCTGCACGTTCCTCATTGTCAACGTGACGGGCACGCGGGCCTACTGGAAGGAAATCTTCTGGGGCGATGTGCCCTGGTGGCTTAAGGTGCCGGTGCCCCTGATGCCCTTCATCGAGTTCTTCGGCATCTTCACCAAGCCGATAGCCCTGATGATCCGACTCTTTGCCAACATGCTGGCCGGCCACGTCATCGCCATCTCCCTGTCGTGCATCATCTTCATTATGTTCGCCTTGGGCGGCGTGATGGGCAATGTGCTGGGCGGCGTGATGACCCCCGTCAGCGTCTTCCTCAGCATCTTCATGATGCTGCTCGAGGTGCTGGTGTGCTACATCCAGGCCATGGTGTTCACCATGCTCTCGGCCGTCTTCATCTCGATGTCGCATGTCAAGGCGCATCATGCGTGAAACTAAAAGAATTAAAATAAAAATATTAACAATTAAAACATTAAAAGATTATGATTTCATTATTATTAGCAGCAGATGCACTCGCTAAGCTCGGTGCTACTGTAGGTGGTGGTTTGGCAGTTATCGGTGCAGGTATCGGCATCGGTCGTATTGGTGGTTCAGCCATGGACGCTATGGCTCGTCAGCCGGAGAAGATGGGCGGCCTGCAGTCGTCGATGATTCTGGCAGCAGCCCTCGTCGAGGGTGCTACGTTCCTGGCACTGGTGATTTCCATCCTCGCCCTGTTCGTCTGATTACGGCAGGGTAGGGAAACTCTTCGCAAGCAAATCAACAAACGATAAGAAGACCAGCTTATGTCATTAATCACACCTGACTTTGGACTCTTCTTCTGGATGACCGTCGTCTTCCTCATCGTCCTCTTCATCCTGTGGAAGTTTGGCTTCCCCGTGATTGTGAAGATGGTGAACGACCGCGAGGCCTTCATCAACGAGTCTCTGCGCAAGGCGCACGAGGCCAATGAGCGACTGGCCAATATACAGAAAGAAGGTGAATCCATCCTTCAGGAGGCTCGCGAGAAGCAGGCTCAGATCTTGAAAGAGGCTGCCGAGACGCGCGATGCCATCGTAGAGAAAGCCCAGGACAAGGCCCGCGAGGAGGGTGCCCGTCTGCTTGGTGATGTCCGTGCGGCCATCGAGCAGGAGAAGGCAGCCGCCATTGCCGACATCCGCAAGCAAGTAGCTACGCTGAGCGTCGAGATTGCCGAGAAGGTGCTGCGTCAGAGCCTCCAGGGCGACAAGGCGCAGATGGATCTGATTGACCGTATGCTGGATGAAGTTTCTGCTGACAAGTAAACGACCGGAAGCGTATGGATATAGGAGTAATTTCGGTGAGATATGCGAGGGCGCTGCTCAAGAGCGCTACCGACGCCTACATCGAGGATGCTGTCTACCAGCAGATGCAGCTCTTGGCTAAGAGCTACATCGAGGTGCCTGCGCTCCGACAGACGATAGACAATCCGATGCTCTCGAAGGACAAGAAGGAGATGCTCCTGCTCACTGCCGTCGGCGGCGAGCAGGCAGCTCCCCTGACCAAGGCCTTCGTCGCCCTGGTGCTACAGGAGGACCGTGAGAGCATGATTCAATTCATGGCTAATTCGTATGTCACGCTCTATCGACAGCAGAAGAACATCATCCGTGGAAAGCTGACCACCGCTGTGGCCGTGTCGCCGCAGATGGAGCAGAAGATGCGCCAGATGGTGGAGAGCAAGACTCAAGGTACTGTTGAGTTTGAGACTGAGGTGAACCCTGACATCATCGGCGGCTTCATCCTCGAATACGACACGTTTCGCATGGATGCAAGCGTGAAGTCGAAGCTCAACAACATTCTCAAAACGTTGAGAAAATGAAAGAATGTAAAAATGTAAAAATGTAAAGAATAGCTGTGCCAGCCCATTATTGCATTATTACATTATTTAATTTTTAAATTTAGGAATAATGTCAGATAAAATCAAACCAAGTGAGGTTTCACAAGTCCTGCTTGACCAGCTCAAGGGTATCTCGAGCGGTGAGCAGTTCGACGAGGTGGGCACCGTGCTGCAGGTTTCTGACGGCGTGGCCCGCATCTACGGTCTGCGCAATGCCGAGGCCAACGAGCTGCTCGAGTTCGAGAACGGCACGATGGCCATCGTGATGAACCTGGAGGAAGACAACGTCGGCTGTGTGCTGCTGGGTCAGACGTCGGGCATCAAGGAGGGCATGGTCGTGAAGCGTACGCGCCGCATCGCCTCCATCCGCGTGAACGACAACATGCTCGGTCGTGTCATCAACCCGCTGGGACAGGCCATCGACGGCAAGGGCGAGATCGACCTCACCGACTCGTTCGAGATGCCCCTCGACCGCAAGGCCCCCGGCGTCATCTATCGCCAGCCCGTGAAGGAGCCGCTGCAGACCGGTCTGAAGGCCATCGACTCGATGATTCCAATCGGCCGCGGACAGCGTGAGCTCATCATCGGCGACCGCCAGACAGGCAAGACCGCCATTGCCGTCGACACCATTATCAACCAGAAAAGCTTCTATGAGGCCGGCAAGCCCGTCTATTGCATCTACGTGGCTATCGGCCAGAAGGCTTCGACTGTTGCCGCCCTCGTCCAGAACCTGAAGGAGCACGGCGCCCTTCCCTATACCATCATCGTTGCCGCAACGGCTGCCGATCCCGCAGCCATGCAGTATTACGCACCTTTCGCAGGCGCCGCCATCGGCGAATACTTCCGCGACCGCGGTCTGCCCGCCCTCGTCGTCTACGACGACCTGTCGAAGCAGGCTGTTGCCTATCGTGAGGTGTCGCTCATCCTGCGCCGTCCCTCGGGTCGTGAGGCCTATCCCGGCGACGTGTTCTATCTCCACTCACGTCTGCTTGAGCGTGCAGCCAAGATGAACGAGCAGCAGGAGGTGGCTGAGCAGATGAACGACCTGCCCGAGTGCATGAAGGGTCACGTCCGCGGTGGCGGTTCGCTTACCGCCCTGCCCATCATCGAGACGCAGGCAGGCGACGTGTCGGCCTACATCCCGACCAACGTCATCTCCATCACCGACGGTCAGATCTTCCTCGAGAGCGACCTCTTCAACCAAGGCTTCCGTCCCGCCATCAACGTCGGTATCTCCGTGTCGCGTGTCGGTGGCTCGGCTCAGATCAAGTCAATGAAGAAGGTGGCCGGTACGCTGAAGATTGACCAGGCACAGTATCGTGAGCTCGAGGCCTTCTCCAAGTTCTCCAGCGACATGGACGCCGTCACCGCCATGACCCTCGACCGCGGCCGTAAGAACAACCAGCTGCTCATCCAGCCGCAGTACAGCCCCATGCCCGTCGGCGAGCAGGTGGCTATCCTCTACTGCGGTGTGCATGGTCTGATGCGGGAGGTGCGCATCG
>JAFTGI010000194.1 GCA_017458195.1 Prevotella sp. | reverse complement strand
GCTATATCGCCAGCGATATTTATGCCCGCTACAAGCGCCTGCAGGGCTTCAACGTGCTGAATCCTATGGGTTACTACGCATATGGATTGCCCGCTGAGCAGTATGCTATTCAGACGGGTCAACACCCTGAGAAGACCACGGTGGAGAACATCAACCGCTATCGCTCGCAGCTGGACAAGATTGGCTTCTCCTTCGACTGGGAGCGCGAGGTGCGCACCTGCGACCCCATCTACTATAAGTGGACGCAGTGGGCGTTCCAGCGCATGTTCAAGAGCTACTATTCGCTCTCGTCGCAGAAGGCTCAGCCCACCATCAAGCTCATTGAGCACTTCGAGCTGATGGGCTCGGAGAACTGCGGCGCCCTGGGCACCGAGGAGCTCCACTTCACGGCGGCCGACTGGGCCTCCTATTCGGAGAAGAAGAAGCAGGAGGTGCTGATGAACTACCGCATCGCCTACCTGGCCGAGACGATGGTCAACTGGTGCCCGGCACTGGGCACGGTGCTGGCCAACGACGAAGTGGTCAACGGCGTCTCGGAGCGCGGCGGCTATCCCGTGGAGCAGAAGAAGATGCGGCAGTGGTGCCTGCGAGTCTCGGCCTACGCCCAGCGCCTGCTCGACGGTCTCGACGAGATCGACTGGAGCGACTCGCTCAAGGAGGCCCAGCGCAACTGGATCGGCCGCAGCGAGGGCACGGAGATGGAGTTCCGTGTGGCTGACAGCGACAAGCATTTTACAATCTTTACCACCCGCGCCGACACCATCTTCGGCGTCACCTTCATGGTGCTCGCACCTGAGTCGGAGCTCGTCCGGCAGCTGACGACGCCCGAGCAGAAGCAGGCCGTCGACGAATATCTCAGCTACGTGAAGAAGCGCACCGAGCGCGAACGTCAGATGGACCACTCGGTGACGGGTGTCTTCTCCGGTTCTTATGCCATCAATCCCTTTACGGGTGAAAAGATTCCCATCTGGATTGCCGAATACGTGCTGGCTGGTTATGGCACCGGCGCCATCATGGCCGTCCCGGCCCACGACTCGCGCGACTATGCCTTTGCCAAGCACTTCGGCCTGCCCATCATCCCCCTCATCGAGGGCGCCGACGTCTCCGAGGAAAGCTTCGATGCCAAGGAAGGCATTGTCATGAACAGCCCGAGAATTGATCGGGGGTACGAAGGTACGGAGGTACGAGGGTGCGAGGATAGTTCTACTGACACAAAGTCTGACCACGTACCCCCGCACCCCCGCACCCCCGCACCCTCCTTCTCGCTCAACGGCCTCACCGTGAAGGAAGCCATCGCCGCCACCAAGAAATTCGTCACTGAGAACGGGCTTGGTCGCGTCAAGGTGAACTACCGTCTGCGCGACGCTATCTTCTCGCGGCAGCGCTACTGGGGCGAGCCCTTCCCCGTCTACTACAAGGACGATATGCCCTATATGATTCCCAAGGAGTGCCTGCCACTGGAACTGCCTGAGGTGAAGGAATATAAGCCCACGGAGACCGGACAGCCCCCGCTCGGACACGCACAGCGCTGGGCCTGGGACACGAAGACCGACACTGTGGTCGATTGTTCAGCAATCGACAATAAGTCCGTCTTCCCCCTCGAGCTCAACACTATGCCCGGCTTTGCCGGCTCGTCAGCCTACTACCTGCGCTACATGGACCCGCACAACGACAAGGCTCTTGTGGGCCGCGACGCCGACGAATACTGGCGCTCCGTCGACCTCTACGTCGGAGGTTCCGAGCATGCCACCGGCCACCTCATCTACTCGCGCTTCTGGAACAAGTTCCTCTACGACTCCGGCTACAGCTGCGAGGACGAGCCGTTCCGCAAGCTGGTGAACCAGGGCATGATCCAGGGCTGGTCGAGCTTCGTCTTCCGCCTGAAGAACACCAACCGCTACGTCAGCTTCGACCTCCTCGACGTCCGCTATGACAACGAGACTAAGAAGCAGCGCTACTTCTATCAGGAGCAGGAGGCCGACCCCATCTACACCGACATCAGCACCGTTGACGGCAAGGAGCTCGACATCGAGAAGATCCGCCAGTGGCGCCCCGAATTCCAGGACGCCGAGTTCATTGTGAACGCTGAGGGCAAGTACATTGTCTATCAGGCCATTGAGAAGATGTCGAAGTCGAAGTACAACGTGGTGAATCCCGATGACATCTGTCAGAAGTACGGGGCCGACACGCTGCGCCTCTACGAGATGTTCCTCGGCCCCATCGAGCAGTCGAAGCCCTGGGACGTCGCCGGCATCGACGGCTGCCACCGCTTCCTGAAGAAATTCTGGAACCTCTGTCAGGTAGGCTGCAACAATGTTGCAGCAAACGGGACAGCCACCCCCGAGGAGCTCAAAGCCCTCCACAAGCTCATCAAGAAGGTGACGCAGGACATCGAGGCCTTCAGCTACAACACCTCCATCTCGGCCTTCATGATTGCCACCAACGAGCTCTCGGCCCTGAAGTGCAAGAACGCCGAGGTGTTCCGCACCCTGGCCATCCTCATCGCGCCCTTTGCGCCCCACATTGCCGAGGAGCTGTGGGAAATGCTGGGCGGCGAGGGCTCGGTCTGCGATGCCCAGTGGCCGGAGTGGAACGAGGAGTACCTCGTTGAGAGCCAGGTGAAGCTGGGCGTGGCCTTCAATGGCAAGGCCCGCTTCGAGATGCAGTTCCCCGCCGACGCCGACAATGCGACCATCGAGCAGGCCGTCCGCGCCGACGAGCGCACCGCCCGCTACACCGACGGCAAGCAGATCCTGAAGGTGATCATCGTGCCCAAGCGCATGGTGAACGTTGTCTTCAAATGAGAAATGTGAAATGAGAAATGAGAAATTAAAATGAAAAATGAAGACATTTCTCAATCCTCATTTAAATATTAACCATCTATGACCTTAAATCACAAACTGATCATGAAGGAGGTCCAGGATTATGTCTTCATAACCCTGGGTCTCATTCTGTACGCTTTCGGCTTCACCGTCTTCCTCATGCCCTATGAGATTGTCACGGGCGGTGTGGCCGGCATCTCGGCCATCGTGTTCTATGCCACGTCGTTCCCGCTGGAGTACACCTACTTCGGCATCAACGTCCTGCTGGGCATCATGGCGCTGCGCATCCTGGGCTGGAAGTTCCTGTCGAAGACCATCTATGCCTTCACGATGCTGTCGTTCCTGCTGGGCCTGTTCCAGCAGCTCATGCCTGTCGACGAGAGCGGACACTTCGTCAAGATTCTGGGCGAGGGCCAGAACTTCATGTCGCTTGTCCTGGGCTGCACCATGACGGGCTCGTCGCTCGGCATCGTCTTCCTCAACAACGGCTCGACGGGCGGCACCGACATCATCGCCGCCTCGGTCAACAAGTACCGCGACCTCTCGCTCGGCACCGTGCTGACCATCCTTGACCTTGTCATCATCGGCTCCTGCTTGCTCATACCCCAGTTCGGCGACATGCTGCAGCGCGCCCACATGGTCGTCTTCGGCCTCTGCACCATGGTCATCGAGAACTTCATGCTCGACTTCCTCATGAACCGTCAGCGCCAGTCGGTGCAGTTCATGATATTCTCCAACAAGTGGCAGGAGATAGCCAATGCCATCGGCACCAAGCTGGAGCACGGCGTGACCATCCTCGACGGCCACGGCTGGTACACCGGTAAGGAGCGCAAGGTGCTCTGTATCCTGGCCAAGAAAAGCGAGAGCACGCTCATCTTCCGCCTCATCAAGTCGATCGACCCGCAGGCGTTCGTCTCGCAGAGTGCCGTCATCGGCGTGTTCGGCGAAGGCTTCGACAGTATTAAGGTGAAAGTGAAAAGT
>JAFTGI010000193.1 GCA_017458195.1 Prevotella sp. | reverse complement strand
CAGGGCTTCTGGCGCGCGGCGAAGAAGGCGGGGCGCGCCTTCTCCTTCCTGCATGGCTGCCTGCCAGGCAGCCCAACCGACGAAAGGCCCGCGCCCGCCGCCGCGCCCTCTGCGGACGCGCCCGCCCTTCCTCCCGCACTTGCGGCGCCCTTCGCGGACGTGCCCGCCCTTCCTCCGGCCCTGGCGGCCCGCTTCGCTGGCGGCGGGCGGCCCTCGCTTTCGTCGCTTGCCCCGGCTGACAGCCGGGACAACCTGCTGTGCTCCCTCCTGGGCACCGAGGCCTACTACGGCCTCGACCCCCTCTTCACCGAGGTCCCCTTCCTGCGCCCCCTCTCGCGCCGCGGCCAGCTGCAGACCATGATCCGCTACGTGCAGCTGAACCCCCAGCGGCTGGCCGTCAAGCGCCTCTACCCCGGCTTCTTCCGCGTGCAGGAGGGCGTCGTCGTCGCCGGCCGCACCTACAGCGCCGTGGGCAATGCCGCCCTGCTGCAGGCCCAGCGCTTCGCTCCCGTCCACGTGCGCCGTGCGATGGTCGACGCGGCGGCCCGGGGCGACGCCCAGCCCCTGCGCAACTACATGAACGACTGTGTGCTCGCGGCCCGCCGCGGTGTGGTGATGGTCTCGCCCTTCATCTCGCCGAAGGAGAAGGACGTCGAGAACGTCCTCCTGCGCGAGCACCATCCCTTCATCGTGCTTGCCGACAACGGCTTCCGCGACTACTACAAACCGTCAGCCCTCCTCTTCGATGCCGTCGCGGCCGGGCGGGTCCTCATCCTCAGCCCCTGGCCTCATGACACGGAAAAGCGCCACATCAGTCGCGACGACTGTGTGGCGCTCAATGCCATGGCTGAGGAAATCAGCTCCCTATAGTTTATCGACCCGCAGACACTCCTTTGCCAATCGTCCGACTTATGTCGACCGACCGGCTGACTTCAGTCAACCGATCAGCCGACTCCAGTCAACCGATCGGTTGACTACAGTCGGACTGGTGCCAAAACTAAGAAACAATCATGATGTTGTGCGGGCCAGCTGCTGATAGACCGAGGGGGTCATGCCGCAGACGCGCTTGAAGGCACGGATGAAGCTGTTGGCATTGCTGTAGCCGACGCTCTCATAGATGGCCTGGATGGTGTAGTGGCCGAAGTGCTCCGTGTCGGTCAGCCGGCGACAGGCCTCGCTGATGCGTCGCTCATTGAGCAGCGTCTTGAAGTTTTTGCCGAAGTTCTCGTTGATGACCCACGAGACGTAGCTTGTGTTCGACTTCACCATCGTGGCCAGCATCTGCTGGCTGAAGTCGGGGTTCGAGATGGTGTCCAGGTCGTCCATCACGGCCAGGATGCGCTTCAGCAGCAGGGCCGCCATGTCGTCGGTCAGTGCGGGCTGGCGCGTGGCGCCGGCGTCGCTTTGCTGCGCGTCGTCGCCCCGCAGGTACTGGTCGAGCATGAGGCGCTGCGTCTGGCCCTGCTTGTCGAGCTGCCGGTTCTTGTCGATGAGCAGTATCTGCGCCTGCCGCAGGTTGCGGTTCTTGCGCACGATGATGACGGTGAAGACCACGAGCAGCACCAGCAGCAGCGACACGCAGACGGTGAGCCTCAGGTTGTAGGACAGCCGGTGGTCCAGGTCTTCGATGTGGGCCGTCTTGAGCTGGTCTTCGAGCTTGGCGTGGCGGAAGCGGGCGTCGTTGAACTTGCGCTGGTTATAGACCGAGTCGTTCAGCACGACGTAGAGCTCGCGGTAGCGGTCGGCCTGCGGCTGCTGGCCCGTCATGGCATAGGCGTCGGTCAGCATCTTGTAGGCATTGACCAGCAGCTCGCCGTTGCCCTGCCGTGTGGCCTCGTCGACGCAGCGCAGTCCCTGGCTGATGGCCTCGTCGTAGCGCTGCGTGCGAACATAGATATTCCCGATTTCACTTTCCTGATAGAGCACATAGCGGTCGTCCATGCCCTGACGGCGCGCATAGTCGGCTGCCATGCGGTGGCCCGTGATGGCCTGCTCGTAGTTCTGCTCGGCGCTCAGGATGCGTGCCTCGTTGTAGTAGACGTAGTATTGCCAGTAGTCGTACTTGTCGCGCATCACGTTGCGCTTCTCCATTTCGAAGTAGCGGTGGGCGCTCTCGGTGTTGCCCAGCCGGCAGTAGCCCGCCACGATGTTGGGCAGCAGTCCTGCCTGCGCCTTGCTGTCGCCCGTCTGCTGTGCCAGCTCATAGGCACGCAGGAACGAGTCGGTGCTGGTGAGGAAGTCGCCAAAGTCGTCGTAGATGATGCCGATGTCGCAATAGCAGATCATTTGCGTATGAAGGTCGCCCTCCTCGACGGCTGCCTTGAAGGCATTGATGTAGGCGTCGAGGGCTTCTGAAAGCTGCTGGGCATCGAAGAGCCGTTCGGCCTGCTCCATCAGTTGGCGCGCCTCGTTGGCGGCATGTGCAGTAGTGAGCGGGACAAATAAAAGCAACAGGCCCCAGAGGGCGAAATGATATTTCTGCATAAAATGTCTATTGTCGTTTTCCTATAATTAAGTTGCAAAAGTACAAAAAAGAAGTCGATTAAAACGCCATTTTCTAACTTTTTTGTTTCATTTTTTATAAAATGTAAAATCTTGAAAGCCGCTCCTTGAACTTATTGTGAATAAAGTTTCGTAATTTTGCAAACACAACAACCATTGCATATGAGAACACTTACGACACTTGTCGGCTGCGTGGCTTCGCTCTTTGTGGCTCAAGCATACGAGGTGGGCACCGCACCGCAGAAGAAGAACGTGATGATGGAGGCCTTCACCGGCACGGGCTGCTACTACTGCACCGACGGCCACGCCATCAGCGAGCGCATGACGCACGTGTGGCCCGGACGCGTGTTCGCCGTTAATGTTCATGCGGGCAGCCTGGCCGGAGCCTACACCACAAAGGAGGGCGACACCATCGGGTCCTACGTCGACTGTGAATCGCAAGGCTACCCCTGCGGCGACGTCAACCGCCTCGACTTCGGACAGCCGACGATGCTCATGAGCCGCAGCCTATGGCAACTGGCGGCCGCCTCGGTGCTCGAGGAGGATGCACCCGTGAACCTGCTGATGCAGAGCAGCGTCGACGGCGACACCCGCACGCTGACCATCCACGTGGAGGGCTACTGCGTCGACCCGCCCGCCGAGCCGCTGCGCCTCAGCGTCCTGCTGATGCAAGACAACGTCTGGGGCTATCAGAACGGTCCCGAGAGCGGCGACTATCGCCACATGCACATGCTGCGCAGATACATCACTGACGTTTGGGGCGACGACCTCGGGCCGCTCGGCCAGGGCGACTACTTCAGCCGCGACTACACCTACACGCTGCCCGCACAGATAGGCGACGTGGCCGTGAAGCCCGAGGACATCAGCCTCGTGGCCTTTGTCAGCAACGGCCACACCAACATTCAGCAGGTGGTGGGCGGCAAACCCGACTACCGGAACTGCGAGCTGCCCTTCGGCATGGCGCTCCTTGAACCGCGCATCCCCGTCTACAACCACTACGGCTTCCGGTTCTTCGAGGTGCAGCTGGAGAATCTTTCCGATGAAACCGTGGATAATCTCACCTTCGAGGTGACGGCAGGCAACAGGACCGAGACCGTCGGCGTGGATAGCCGCATCGGGCCCTTCGGCTTCGCGCAGGTCAGCATCCCCTTCAGCTACGACTACAGTGTGCGCGGCACCACCAAATATAACATAGCGCTCGTCGCAGCCAACGGCAAGGACGTTGCGCGGCAGACGCTGAGCGGACAGTTCGTCAAACCCTTCGCCACCACGCAGCAGGTGCGCGTCGTGGTGCAGGCCGACGACCGCCGCTGGCAGAACACCATCAGCATCCGCGATGCTGCTGGCAACGAGGTGTGGCTGGCCGACACCGAACAGCAGCTCATCGACCAGACGGTCACCCTGGAGCCCGGCCAGGACTACTGCCTCGAAGTGGCCGACGAATGGGGCGACGGAGCCTATGCCGGCACTACGGGCTACCTTGAGCTGCGCGACGCCGACGGCTTGCTCATCGACAAGCAGTACATCAACGGATTTGGCTCGCGCATCTTCTTCTCCACGCCCGCCGTCAGCGGCATCAGCGAGCGCCGCATGCCCGAAACAGACGAGCCCCTCCTGTTTGCACCCGACGGCCGCCGCTGTGCTGCCGCCGCCAAGGGGCTGATGGTGGAGCGTCGCGCAGATGGAATGGTGAAAAAAGTGATTAAGAAATAAAAAAAAAACAGTTATGAAAAAAGTTCTACTCATGGCTGCACTGCTGCTCATCGGCACGAGAATGCAGGTCAGTGCACAGTGGTCGGAGGATCCGGCCGTGAACAACCGCATCACGCCCAGCAACCTGGGGTTCTATGACCCTTGTTGCCTGACTAACGCCGACGGGGTGACCTACTATTTCTACATCGTGCCCAACATCATCGACGGCATCGACCACATGCAGATGCGGCTTCAGATCTACGACGCTGAGGGCCACCGCCAATATGGCGCCACGGGCAAGGTGATCTGCAACGAGCGCAACATCACGTGGACAAAGTTCAACCAGTACACCACGCTCGACGCCGACGGCAACCTCATCCTGATGGCCTACGACCTGCGGCTGTCGGCTGCCGACCGCTACGACTTCACCTTCTCCATCTACAAGATTTCGCCCAAGGGCGAGCTGCTCTGGGACGAGCCCGTGATACTCAACGGCCGTCGCGGCGACGTGAACTGCACGGGACTGAGCATGTGCGCCACCGACGATGGCGGCACGGCCCTGGCCTACTCGGCCACCAGCGCCGACGGCACCCACCTGGTGACGCATCTGGAGCGTCTCGACGCCGATGGGCAACTGCTGTGGCCGGAGCCCGTGGTCGTGGAACCGGAAAACAGCACCAACCGCCCCTTCGTGGTGAACAACGGCAAGAATGAGGTGATGGTCGTCTATGCCGACAGTGAGGTGCAGTTCAACGCCCGCGTCTTCGATGCCGAGGGCAACGACGTGTGGCAGGAGTCAGTGCCGGTCTACTCGGGCGGCTACTCCGACGGCATCCACGTCTATCCCAGCGTCAACGTGCAGGAGGGGCCCGACGGGGGTGTCATCTTCTCGGTCATGGACAGCGGATATGAAGGCCGGGTGGTCTGTCTCGACCGCGACGGACAGTATGTCTTCCCCACGGCCAACTATGGCACCAAGGTGGCTGGCCCTGACTATCAGAGCACCGTGCCGGCCGTCTACTTCGATCCTGCTGAGAAAGCCTTCTTCGTGGCCTTCGCCAACATGGCCCTCTACGGCTCCAACGGCTACGGGGTGAACGTGCAGAAGTTCTCCTACAGCGGACAGCGCCTGTGGGGCGACGACGGCATCGTCATCGACGAGACCCGCACCGGACAGCAGACCGCCGCCCCCTACGTGCGCCCGGCTGCCGACGGCCGCATCGCCGTCTTCTACGAGAAGCAGGCGGGCACCATCTATGGTTCGCCCGTGGGCAGCTACATCTCGCTGATCGACAAGGACGGCCGCATCGTGAAAGAGCCGCAGAACTTCACCACCACATTAAATATCAAGAACGACTTCACGGTGTCGCCCCTCATCGGCGGCAACCACTACATCGCCTCATGGACCGAGAAGCGGGCCAACAGCACCTCGGCCTGCATCTACTCGCAATATGTCAACGTCGATGGCAACACATCGGGCATTGACCATTGTCCATTGACCATTGACCATTCTCCATTGACCATTGACCATTGTTTTGACCTGCAAGGTCGCGCCATTAAAAATGTTCAATGTTCAATGGTCAATGTTCAATCGAAAAATGGTCAATGTTCAATGGTCTATGGTCAATTGAAGAAGGGGCTCTACATCGTCGACGGCAAGAAGGTCGTAAAACCATAGGCAAACCCTTTAATTAACATAAAACAAAAACCAGAAGAAAATGAAAAAGACTTTACTCATTGCAGCAATGGCACTGACCGGCATGGCAGGCCTTGCACAACAGAAGAGCGTCAACGTGGCGACCGCCGGACAGCTGTCGTCGCTCATCGGCGCCAGTGAGAAATATGCCATCACCGACCTCACGGTGACGGGTAAGCTCAACGGCGACGACCTGGCACTGATTCGCGACATGGCCGGCAAGGACGAGGAGGGCGAAAGCTCCGACGGCCAGCTGCAGAAGCTCGACCTCAGCGATGCCGAGATTGTCAGCGGGGGCGTCTACTACACCAACATCCGCACCACCCAGGAGTATGAGGCTGAGGCGGGCGTCATCGGACAGATGATGTTCAGCGACCTGACGCTGACCGACGTCGTGCTGCCCAAGAACCTCTCGCGCGTGGACTATCGCGCGTTCTACAACTGCACGGCGCTCACCACCATCACGGGCACGGAGAACGTGGCCGAATACGGCGAGAACGTCTTCGAGAAGTGCAGCGGGCTGACCACGGCCGTGCTGCCGGCGCAGATGACGGTCGTCCCCAAGGGCCTGTTCCTGCGCTGCAGCGCCTTCGCTGAGGTGTCCCTGCCCGCAGGCATCGTTGAGGTGGGCGACGAGGCCTTCTACGGCACGTCCCTGACCAGCGTCACTCTGCCCGAGGGTCTGCAGACCATCGGTGACGATGCCTTCAGCTATACCAACCTGACGAGCATCAAGCTGCCTGCCAGCGTGCGCACGCTGGGCGATGGCGCCTTCGCCGTCTGCCGCCAGCTGACCGACCTGACGCTCAACGAGGGGCTCGTGACCATCGGAGGCCGTGCCTTCAACAGCGTCGGTGCGCAGAAAATCACGATTCCATCGACGGTGACCTCCATCGGCTCGACAGCCTTCGGCACCTGCGCAAACCTGACCGAGGTGGTGCTGCCCGAGGGGCTGACCGTGCTGTCCGACTATCTGTTCGACCGCTGTGACGTGCTTGAGCGGGTGAACATCCCCTCGACGGTGACGCTCATCGACGAGTGCGCCTTCCAGAACTGCTACGCCCTGCAGGACGTGGAGCTGCCCGAAGGGCTCGAGACCATCGGCGCGTTCGCCTTCACCACCTGCGAGGCCTTGACGAAGGTCGTCTGCCCCAGCACACTGAAGACCATCGGTGAGTCGGCCTTCGAATACTGCACGGCCATCGCCACCGTCAGCCTGAATGACGGACTGGAGAGCATCGGCGCCGGCGCCTTCCAGGAGACGGCCATCACCGAGATCAGCATCCCGGAGGGCATCACCGACCTGGGTGCCAGCGACGGCGGCATGTGGGGCCCGTCGGGCATGGTCTTCATGTTCTGCGAGCAGCTGACGAAGGTCCATCTGCCCAGCACCATCACCTCGCTTGGCTACGGTTCGTTCATGGGCTGCCCGCTGGAGCAGCTGACTATCGACGCCACAGTGCCTCCCACCATCGGTGCGCGCAACAACCCCTTCGACGGCGACTGCTATGAGACGTGCCAGCTGAACGTTCCCGAAGGCTCCGTCGATGCCTACAAGGAGGCTGCCGTGTGGAGCAACTTCACGAACATCGTCGGCTACACCGCCACCGGCATTGCCCTTCAGCACGTGGCTGGACCGACTGCCACCGACGCGCGCTACGATCTGGGTGGTCGTCGCATCACCAACAACAAAAACGGTCTATATATCTCTCATAACAAAAAGTATTTACGTTAAACCCAGTTCTTTTCTTTCATGAAAGACACACCCGAACGAGTTTCGGATCCGGCCGCCCCGGCCAAAAGCTTAAAGCCCTGAAAGCTTAGAGCTAAAAAAAGAAATGGTGCTCTCTTGAGACAACGCTCAAGAGGCACCATTTCTGATAAGATTGCTTCACCGCACCATCACCTTGCGGGCGCGGCCCTGCGGACTGACCATGATGTTGACGCCGCGGGCGGGACGGTCGAGGCGCTGGCCGCTGAGGCTGTAGACGGATTGACCGTTGACCATTGAAGATTGAACAATGCTGCGGATGGCGTCGGGCTCGGCATTGCCATAGAGGTTGGTCAGGCGCTCGTTGACCTGGCGGACGCGGTTCTCGGTCAGCTTGAGCAGGGCGCGGTCGTAGGTGTAGAGGCCGTTGACCTCGGTCTCGACGTCGGTCGTCTGGGTGTAGACGGCGGAACAGAAGGCGGCCCGCTGGCCGTCGTTGGCCTGAGCGTCCTGGGCCATCGCGATGACGGCCTCGACGGTCTGGACGTAGGCGTTGGTGAGCAGGCCCTCGGTCTGATAGTTGACGTAGGTGGTGGCGTCGCGGTCGTACCAGCGGTGGCCGTCGACGTTGCGGCCCAGTCCGCCGAACTCGCCTAGGACGACGGGCAGCTCAGCGTTGTAGAGGTAGATGTGGGGTGGCCGGTCGTAGTCGTGCAGGTCGACCATGTCGCCGCCGGCGTTCTCGAAGTGGTTGCCGCCGCTGGCGGGATCGACGAGGCGTGTGGGATCCTGCTCACGGGTGAAGCTGACGATGTCGGCAGTCTTGAACTGTCCCCAGCCCTCGTTGAAGGGTGTCCAGACGACGATGGAGGGCGACGAATAGTGCTGCTGGATGATGTCGCGCCACTGCGAGCGGAAGTTGTTTTCTACGGCCGTCGTCTGCTGTCCGTTCTTGGTGCTCCAGTCGCGGGGCGTCCAGGCCTCGTCGCTGCGGCCCAGTGCGGGCATGTCCTGCCAGACCATGAGGCCGATGGAGTCGCAGAGGTAGTACCAGCGCTGCGGTTCCACCTTCATGTGCTTGCGGATCATGTTGAAGCCCAGGGCCTTCGTCTGCTCCACGTCGAAGCGCAGGGCCTCGTCGGTGGGGGCGGTGTAGAGGCCGTCGGGCCAGTAGCCCTGGTCGAGCAGACCGAAGTGGAAGAGGTCGCGGTTGTTGAGCTGCAGGCGCCATTCGCCGTCGGCCGTCTTGGCATAAGAGATCTTGCGCAGGGCGGCGTAGCTCCGGGCCTCGTCGAGCGTCTCCGAGCCGTCGGTCAGTCGTACCTGCAGGTCGTAGAGCGTGGGGCTGGTGGGCGTCCACAGCTGCGCATTGGGCACGCTGACGACGATGTCCTCGCCCGGACGGCCCGTAGCCTCGGCCACGACGGTGCCGCGAAGGCTGAGCACGAGGCTGACCTGAGCCGTGGCGCTCTCCGCAGCGGTGGCCACGCGGATGCTGAGCTGCTGCTTGTCGACGTCGGGCGTCGTCCGCACGTCGGTGATGCTGTTGGCAGCCACGGGCTCCAGCCAGACGGTCTGCCAGATGCCCGACACCTGGGTGTACCAGATGCTGCCGGCGCCGCCGGGGTTGAAGCGCTGCTTGCCGAGGGGCTGCGTGGCCTCGTCGGTGTTGTCCTGCACCATGACGACGATGGTGTTCTCGCCCTCAGTGAGGCGGTCGGTGATGTCGAACGAGAAGGCCGTGAAGCCGCCGGTGTGAGAGCCGACGTTGGTGCCGTTGACGTAGACACGCGCCGTATAGTCGACAGCCCCGAAGTTGAGCATGACGCGGCGCCCTGCCCAGTCGGCGGGCACGGTGAACGAGCGCTGATACCACAGATAGTTGTTCTTGTCGAGCATGCGCATGACGCCCGAGAGGCTCGACTCCACGGCGAAGGGCACCAGGATCCAGCCGTCCCAGGCGGTGGGGATGGTGCGTTGCGTCTGCGGCGTGATGGCGTATTGCCAGAGACCGTTCAGGTTCTGCCACTCCTGACGGACGAGCTGCGGCCGCGGATAGTCGGGCAGCGGCTGCTCCGGGTCGACGTCGTCGGCCCAGCGTGTCTTGATCTTAAAGCCCTGCGGGGCCCAGGCCTGCGGCGTGGTGTCGTCGGCCTTGGGGGCATACTTGTCCATAAGGACGCGCATCCAGTGGCCACCGATGACACTGCGGGCCCGGAAGCCGCGGGCGTCGCCGCTGGTGGTCCAGTACCAGTCGCTGAGCGGCCAGCGCGTGCGGGTCTCGTTGGCATACTTCCAGATGGGATCGCTGAACTTGAGGAACGTCTCGGCGTCGTCGGCCATCGAGGCGGTCCACATGATCCAGTCGCTCTTCGTGTAAGCCTCGCGGCTGTCGAGCGGCAGTCCGTAGTTGTTCTGCTTGGTCTGATAGAATTTCAGCTCGCGCTCCATGATCTGGCTGGGGAAGATGTTCAGGCCCCAGAGCTTGTCCCAGACAAGGTTGTACTTCTGGCTCCACGAGCCGCCGCGGTCGAAGGCCAGCTTGTAGTGGTCGCCGTCGCGGTCGTCGATCTCCCAGATCTGCGCCATCTTCTTGGCGATGTTCATGTAGCGCTCGCGCAGGTCCTCGCGGCCCTTCATGCCCCAGATTTCGGCATAGCCGGCAATGCCCATGATGGCCTTGATCGAGAGGTTGGCGTTGTGGGCCCAGTGGCCGGCGAAGTCGTCGGTGCAGAGCTGCTCGGCGGGGTCCTGACCGTTGCTGATCAGATAGTTAGCCCATCGGGTGCAGATGTTCCAGTAGGTGTCAATCCACTTGGTGTTGCCCTCGATCTTCGAGATCATGGCTGCCAGCGTGAGCATGTTGCCGCTCTCCTCGAGAGGCATGTCGCCGCCGTAGACCTGCCCGTTGGCGTGGGGATAGGTGCCCAGGTCGTGGGCCGCCCAGTCCTTGTTCCAGCCGTGGGCCCGCTGATATTCGAAGATGGAGGTCATCATGCCCTTCTGCAGCTCAGTGTTGTAGAGCAGGAAGAGCGGGGCGGAGGGATAGGTCAGGTCGACCGTGTTGACGCAGCCGTTGGAGTTGTTCTCCTTCGAGAAGTAGAGCAGGCGGCCGCCGTCGTCCTGGAACAGCTTGTGGGCGGCGAGCACCTGGCGGTAGGAGCCCGAGAGCAGCTCGGCATACTTCACGTTGCCGGAGGCCAGGGCGTCGTCGTAGATGGTCTGGTCCTGCTGGCGGCAGCGCTGCATGATGTCGTCGTAGCCGTCGCGCATCTCCTGGAAGGCCTGGAAGATGGTCTTGCCGTCGCGGGCCCAGTAGCCGGGATAGTCTTTCTGGAAGTAGCGGATGTCGAGCACCTCGTCGTAGCCGATCATCATGTAGCTCGACGCAGCGCCGGCGATGCTGCCGAAGTCGTGGGTGTAGGCCAGGGTGGTCATGTAGCAGGGCGACTGCTCCTTCACTTCGCCCTCATATCCGGCCAGCTTGCCGGTGGTGGTGAAGGTGCTCTCCATGACGGCTGTCGGAGCCACGCTGACCTGGCCGTTGACGTTGGGGATGTAGAGGTAGCCCCAGTCGATGCAGATGAGGTCGCCGGTGCGGCGGAGCACGGGCTGGGCCGTGGTGCCGGCCTTGGCATACTGGATGTCGCCGTCGCTGACGAGGCTGGCGTCGACGGCCTGGGCGGGCTCATTGACCGTCAGCCGCGGCGTCGTCGAGACGTAGAACTGCACGTCGTGCTGCTGGCCGTCGGTGGGCCTGACCTGATAGGAGATATAGTTGATGGGCGTGGAGAGCAGGTCGAGGTCGGTGATGATCATCGGGGCGGTGAAGACGACGTCGAGCTCCACGGGCCCGCACGTGAACGTATAGTAAGTGGAGGTGGCCAGCACGTCGACCGACTTCTGCTGGGCGTTCTGGATGTTGGCGCCCGTCTGGAAGACGTTCTCAAAGAGTCCGAAGTCGATGTAGGCGCCGCCCGAGGTGTTGTGGCAGTGGGCCGCGAGGATGTTGTCGCCGACGACGAGCTTCGCCTTCTCCTGGGCCGTCAGCTGGTGGGTCTCGCCCTGGATCCAGGTCTCGCCGGTCGAGATGACCTGCGTGCCGTTGACGTAGAGCTCGAAGACATCGTCGTGCGAGAACTGGATCCAGAGATCCTTCTTCAGGTCGTCGGCCGTCAGGGTGACGGTGCGGCGCACGTAGATGTCGCTGTTGGTGGCCGTCCATGAATTATGGACGTTGGGATATTCGTTTGGCGTGCCCCAGGCAGCCTTCTCCGAGGCCCACGAGGAGTCGTTGAACGAGCGCTGGGTCCAGTTGGTGTTGCTCTGTCGGTCGTGGCTGACGCGGCCCGTCCAGGAGTCGCCGCTGTCGCTCATCGGGGCGATGGGGTCGAGCAGGAAGCTCTGGCCGTTGCCCATCCAGCGGTAGTTCTGTCCGTCGACGCGGAGCAGTCCTTCGATGGGCTTCTCGGCGTCGGTCCAGTGGCGCACGCTGCCGCCGTTGAGCTGATTGAACGGCGACCAGAACGAGAAGTAGGGGTCGTTGACGAGCAGTGGCACCGACGGCAGTCGCAGCGCCGTCTGCTGATAAGGCGTGAACAGGTCGGCCGACTGGCCCATGGAGTAGGTGGCGGTGAGCAGCAGGGCTGCCAGCAGGAAGCATTTCTTTAGTTTCATCATTATCATTGTTTTGTTTTTTGCAAATCACGGTTGCAAAATTACGCGAAAGGAATGATAATGTCCCCAAAGAACTGACCAAAAAAGCGTAAATTCCGTTCAAAGATAACAATTAACGATGCG
Organism: Prevotella sp.; assembly: GCA_017458195.1. Lineage (GTDB taxonomy): Bacteria > Bacteroidota > Bacteroidia > Bacteroidales > Bacteroidaceae > Prevotella. The sequence goes on along the minus strand of JAFTGI010000193.1, from coordinate 561 downwards.
GAGCCACGGAGGCTCAGCGCCCCTATGTGGCTCCGCATCGTTCATGATGAGAGTGTCAGATTAATCTTCGCTGTCCCAGCTGCCCCTTGAGCTGCGAGACGTGGGGGTCTGATCACTAGGGCCTGTAGAAACAGTCTCCATAAGGTTTTCAGTGCTCAGCTCAACAATCTCCGATTTCGGAGTTACATAAACAATCTTTTTCATTTTTGTCCTTTTGGTATTTTAAATTACTTAAACAATACTTTCTTCGTTGTGCCGTCATTGCGTTTCATTACGTAGATGCCCTTGGCAGGAGCCTCCACCTTGACACCGTCGAGCGTGTAGAATGATTCAGTCTCGCTTTCGCTGGCCACATTACGTACACCTGTTGACTCGGAACCGTCAACGAAATGGAATTCGCGAACATAGGCAATTCCACTCTTACCTAAAATCCGCAGATAATTTTTCGAGTGTCAGATTTAGCCCTTGCTTGTGACGATTGTGTCTGACTCTAGGCTTAGAAACGCTTGACATGACTTGTATGCAGACACCTTCCCCTTACCCCGTAAGGTCGAGAGGCTT
>JAFTGI010000192.1 GCA_017458195.1 Prevotella sp. | reverse complement strand
GGCGGCCTCGTCGTAGCGCTCGTCGAGGATGGCCAGCACGGCGCGGGCCTGGGTGGCCTCGGCAGACTCGCCGGCCTTGCCGAGCAGCACGCGGGCACGCTGGCGGTCGCCCTGACGGAGGGCGGCATTGACCACGTTGAGGGCGGCCACCGTCGAGTCGGGGAAGAACGAGAAGGCCTTCTCCATGCAGCGGTTGTAGTCGGCGCCGTACTTCTCGTAGGTGTTGGCCACCTGCCAGAACTCATACAGCGACAGCTGGTCGGGATGCGTCAGGTAGATCTCGCAGGCCTCCTCGAGCGTGAACTCGCGGATGCGGAACGTGATCTCGTAGTCGGAGCGGCGCAGGTGGGGATAGACCGTCTTCAGCAGGTAGTCGTACTCCGCGCGGTACTTGGCCTTCAGGCCCAGCTCGTCGCGGTCGGCCTGCGTGGTCACCCCGCGGCCGACGTCGGAGAGCACCTTCTGAGCCACCTGGCGGAACTCTGCCTTGTGGGGCAGGCGGGCGGCGGGGATCGTGTCGAGCGACTCGAGCAGGCCGATCCAGTTCTCGGGCGTGGCCTCGGCGCGGGCGAACACCTCGTCGGGCAGCCGGTAGAACGTCTTGATATAGTCGGTCAGCGACTGGGCGCGGTTGGTGGCCAGCATGCGGTTGTGCTCGTAGGGCGACTCGGGCGAGGCCCAGCCGTGGATCTTGATGCGGTCGACCGTGATGTTGCGGTCGGCCACCATAATATTAAGCGTGTCCGTAATCTTACGCAGCTCGCGGCGGTTGTCCATATAGTCGGGCTTCATCTCCCAGCGGTCGACGACGAAGTTGATGAAGGCCGTGCCGTGCAGGTTGCGCGCGGGCTTCAGCGGGCTCGGCTCCTGGTCGGCAAGCGCGATGAGGTCCAGCGGGTTGGGGGGCACGTCGCGGCGCAGCGACGGCACGTAGGACAGCTCGCTCAGGTCGCCGCAGGCGCACAGGTCCTCGCCCAGGCGAAGCTCGTAGGCCTCCTGCATCCAGGGTTCGAGGGCCACGGCACTGACGTAGCTCTCCGTCTGGGGGTCGCCGCCGCGGCGGGCCACGTGGCGAACGCCGGCATAGGTCTCGTTGACGATGCCGCGCTCATAGAGCACGTGCTGCGCACGGCTGTCGATGACCAGCGGCTCGAACGCCGACTGGCGGGTGCCGTCGAGCGACACCAGTACGGGATGCACCACCACCGACTTGCTGTGGCTCAGCCGAAGCGCGTCGAGGCAGAGGTCCATCGAGAGCTGCATCTGGCTGCCCTGCGGCGTCAGCACCGCGTTGCGCACAACCGTCTGACCGTCGCTCAGCGTCTGACTGGCGGCCGGCAGCAGGCCTGCAAGCAGCAGACCCGAAAACATGATTCGAAGAAATCTTATGTTCATACTCTTGCCTTTCCTATAAATTATAAATAAGGTTGAGCGCCGCCTTCGTCGGACCGACGTAGTTGTAGTGGCCGCGACCGGTCTCGGTGCCGCAGTGCTCGCAGGGGAACTTCTTGTACTTCAGGTAGTCGTAGCCAAGACCGATGACCGTCTCAACGCTGAAATGGCGCGACACGGGCCACTGGTAGCCATAGACCAGACCGCCGCCGGCATACCAGCCTTCGTAGCGGTTGTTGCGAAGACAGGGCGCGATGCCCAGCGGAAGCTTGACGCCGCCGGCATTGAACTCGCCGCCCATGAGGTGGAGACCGACGAAATGGCCGTTGAACTTCTGGCAGAACCAGTAGCGAAGCTCCGGCTGGAGCAGCCAGTGGCGGATCTTCTTGTTGTCGCTGAACGTCCAGGGGTTCAGACCGAACGTCGTGTCGAACGTCCACTTGCGGGCCAGGCCAATCTCAACACCGGCATTGGGCGTCAGACTGGCGTCGTAGAGCAGGTTGTTCTTCAGCGCAACCTGCGCCGTCGAGCGACCCGTTCCAGCCATGAGCATCAACAAGAGCAGGATGCTGCCTTTGGCTCTGTGCATGTGAGTTTTGTACATATCGTTTGAATGTTGGATTATTACACCGTACTTAGGGGCAATCCCAGGGAAAGCCTCATGCTTCTGACAAAAAATTCCGGATACAAAAGACGTGGGAAGGGAATCCTTCGTGCCTATCCCTGCAGTCAGGCCTTCGCATTGCCCCCAAGTAAGGATAAGCAACGCAAGCCTGCCCACGCCAGACGGAAATATATAACACGCACACGCCCCCAACAGCAAAATGCATAAAATGCATCTACGCTGGTTGCATAAAGTACGGACATATAAAACGTCCACGTAGACGTCTTTGTTGCATTACCACTGTACTTGGATTCAAAGTTGCGAAGTTTGACTTGCACAGACGGTAACGTTCAGAAACGTCCCTGAGGCCGGCCCTACAAACGGCCAAAGCCTCTGCCATCAAATGTATAAAGGCACCCACCCTCTCCAGAGCAGGCTTAACGAGGTGCAAAATTACACACTTTTATCGATTCCTGCAAATAATTTTAGGATTTTTTTGCTTCAAAACTAAAATAAAGTGTGGTTTTAAGGGATTTGTAGAAAGATATTCTACAGAATGGAAAAGAAAAAACGTGCACACAAAAAAAGCCGGAGCCAATCAGTGCGAGATTGGCTCCGGCTTTATATTTAAGAATATTCCGGTTACTCAGCCACGAGGGTGAAGCGGCGGAAGGCGCAGATCTGAAGCTCCTTGTCCTGGGCCTTGAGCCACTGGGCAACGGTAGCCTTGTCGCCATCACCGAACTGGAACTCCTGATCGACGAGGCAGTTCTCCTTGAGGAACTTCTGCACGCGGCCCTTGGCGATGTTCTCGATCATGACGGGCTTCAGCTGGGCCTCGCCCTCGACTTTTGCGTCGGCGATGACCTTGCGGGCCTCGTCGGCCTGCTCCTGTGTGAGCCAGCCCTTCGACATGTTGCTCTCGATGTGGTCTTCGCTGTCAACGAGGTTGGGGTTGATGCCGGCCTTCTTGAGCTTCATCTCGACGAACTTCTCGACCTGCTCGAGCTTTGTCTTCTCGACGGCGGTCTTATACTCCTCGTCGAGGATCTTCTGGTCGACGCTCTCGGCGTCGAGTGCGACGGGCTTCATGGCAGCCACCTGCATGGCCAGCTTGTGGCCCACCTCGACGTTCTCCTTGTTGAGCTGCACCATGGTGGTGAGGGTGTGCTTGCCCATGTGGTCGTAGATTTCGACGTTAGCGCCCTCGAGCGTGAGGTAGCCGTCGAGCTCCATCTTCTCACCGGTGATGCCTGAACGCTGTGTGACGGCGTCTTGCACCTTCTGGCCGTTGATCTCGAGTTCCTTCACCTCGTCGAGGGTCTTGCAGCGTGCAGCCACGGCGGCGTCGAGGATGCTCTGGGTCAGGGCGATGAAGTCAGCGCCGTTGGCCACGAAGTCGGTCTCGCACTTCAGTGCGATGGTGGCGGCAAAGCCGTCGACCTTCTTCACGAGTACACAACCATTTGATGTCTCACGGTCGGAGCGCTTGGCGGCGATGGCCAGTCCGCGCTCGCGGAGCAGCTCCTTTGCGCGGTCGAAGTCGCCCGCGGCCTCGGTCAGAGCCTTCTTCACGTCGGCCAGACCGGCACCGGTCATGGCGCGAAGCTTTTTGATATCGTCAATTGAAATTGCCATTTGTCTTTTTGTTTTTTGTTGTTTTGTTTTTTGGGGATTATTCCTCAGCGGCGGGAGCCTCCTCGGCTACGGGAGCTTCCTCGGCGGCGGGAGCCTCGTCCTTGCGGGCGCGGCGCTGGCGGCGGGGCTTCTCCTCAGCCTCCTCGGCCTCGGCCTGAGCCTCAGCGGCCTTCTCGTCGGCCTTCTCGGCCTTGCGCTCCTCGAGACCCTCGGCGATGGCTTGGCAGCAAGCGTTGAGGATCACCTCGACGGAGTCCTTGGCGTCGTCGTTGGCGGGGATGACAAAGTCGATGTCCTTCGGGTCGCTGTTGGTGTCGACCATGGCGAACACGGGGATGCCGAGGCGGTTAGCCTCCTTCACGGCGATGTTCTCCTTGAGCACGTCGACGACGAACAGGGCGCTGGGCAGACGGGTCAGGTCAGCGATAGAACCGAGGTTCTTCTCGAGCTTGGCGCGCTGGCGGGTAATCTGCAGCAGCTCGCGCTTCGACAGGTTGCCATAGGTGCCGTCCTGCATGAGCTTATCGATGTTAGCCATCTTCTTCACAGCCTTGCGGATGGTGGGGAAGTTGGTGAGCATGCCGCCCGGCCAACGCTCGATGACGTAAGGCATGTTGACAGATGTGGCCTTTTCGGCTACGATGTCCTTAGCCTGTTTTTTAGTAGCGACGAACAGGATTTTCTTTCCCGACTTGGCAATCTGCTTGAGGGCCTCGGCGGCCTCGTCTACTTTTGCCACAGTCTTGTGGAGATCGATGATGTGGATGCCATTGCGCTCCATGAAGATGTAGGGAGCCATGGCGGGGTTCCATTTGCGGCGGAGGTGTCCGAAGTGGCAACCTGCCTGGAGTAACTGGTCAAATGTTGTTCTTGACCTTTTCTTTTTTCTTGTTTAAATGGTTGTTTACTTTCTTTTTAATTCTGTGTGG
>JAFTGI010000191.1 GCA_017458195.1 Prevotella sp. | reverse complement strand
TTTTTACCTTTTTACCTTTTTACTTTTTTACTTTTTTACTTTTTTACTTTTCCCTTGGGAAGGCGGACTTTCAGGCGAAAGTCAGGAGACCTGCCAATCAGGCAAACATCAGGCGTGCCCCGGGACAGGGCTGCCGAGAACTTTTTTGTTGAGAATGAAGAAAAAAGCTATTGCTGTCCTCTGGGCAGTGATGATGGCTGTTGGCATGACGGCCCGAACCGAGGTGCCGGAACTGCGACGAGCCATCCTGTTAACCTATTACGGAACAAGCGACGACAGTGCACGAGCCGTGAGCACGGATGTGCTGACGCAGCGCGTGAGGGAGGCCTTCCCGGATGTGGAAGTGCGCGAATCCTACACCTCGCGTGCTGCAGCCAATGCCATGCGGCGGCGGACTGGCAAGCCCCACCCCTCAGTAGAGCAGGGCATGAAGCAGCTGGAGGCCGACGGCTACAACAGCGTCATTGTCGTCAGCGGCGAGTTGATTGAAGGTAGTGCCTCACGTCTTCAGGAGCACCGCATCGATACGTTGCGCCACCACTTCTTTGAGGTGAAGACCGTCAAGCCCTTGCTCACGACCAGCGACGACTGCCGCCGCGTGATGACAGCCCTCGCCGGACAGCTGGATCTGCAGCCCGACGAGCATGTCGTCTTTGTGACTGACGGCCGGAACGGCCGAGCCGAAGCTGTGCTCAGTCTCTGCGACTACATCCTGCAGCACGAAGGCTACGACCATTGTCACATGGCCACCGCCGAGGGCTATCCGTCGATGGAGAATGTGAAGCAGCGTCTGCGCCAAAGCCATGCACAGCGCGTGGTGCTCGTGCCGCTGAAGTTGGTGGCAAGTCATCATAATCAGCGCCTCCTCAACACCTGGGGTGAGGCCCTGGAGGCTGAGGGCTATCGTGTTCGCTCAGTGCCCGGCGCCATGCTTGAATATCGCGCGGTTCAGGACATCATTGTCGACAAAATCCGGGAAGCCGACCGACAGCCATGAACAAACGCCTGATAATCATAGTCACGGCCATGCTTGCCGTCTGTCTTGGCACGCAAGCCCAACGGACGAAGAAAAGTCAGATGCGCGACTCGGTGGCGCTCGGCAACGTCACTGTCGTGGGCAAGTCGAGGACGCAGCGGCTGCGCGAGGGTGCACTGGCCGTCAATGCCATCGACGTGAAGTCGCTGGCCGCATCCATCTCCAGCCTGAGCGGCATCGTCGACCGCACCACGGGCGTCAAAATCCGCGAGGAGGGCGGCGTCGGCTCAGACTTCGACCTGTCGATCAACGGCATGTCGGGCGATGCCATCCGCTTCTTCATCGACGGCGTGCCCTTAGACACGAAAGGCTCGGGCGTGACGCTGGCCAACCTGCCCGTCAGCCTCATCGACCACGTGGAGATCTACAAGGGCGTCGTGCCCACATGGCTCAGCAGCGACGCGCTGGGCGGTGCCGTGAACATCGTCACCACGAGGAAGCGCAACAAATACCTGGACGCCAGCTACAGCATCGGGTCGTACCACACCCACCGCGCTGACCTCAACGGGCAGTATGTCATGAAGAACGGGCTGACCATACGGCCCACGCTGGGCGTGAACTACTCGAAGAACGACTATATCGTGAAGGAGGCTCAGGTGTTCGACGAGGACGAGGGGCTCTACCTGCCCAAGCCTCGCCGCCGCTTCCACGACGGCTACCGCTCAGTGCTGGGTCAGCTGGAGGCGGGCTTCACGGGCCGCAGCTGGGCCGACGAGCTGTTTGTCAGCGTGTCGTACAACCAGGTGGAGAAGGAGCTGCAGACCAATCAGGTGCAGGACAAGGTAATCGGTGAAGCCGAGCGCGAAAGCAGTGCCTGGGGCGTGGGGCTGCGCTACCAGAAGAACGACCTGCTGCTGAAGGGCCTGTCGGCCAGCCTTCAATTGTCGCACACCTGGGACCATGCCATCACCACCGACACGGCCCACCGCAAGTACAACTGGGACGGCGAATGGATAGCCAGTGCCCGCAACGAGCTGAACGGACGCGCCTTCTCGCGACGCCACTACAAGCGACCGCTCACCCTCGGCACGGCCAACCTGAACTATGAGATCCCTTTTCAATCTTCAATTATCAATCTTCAATCCTTCAACCTGAGCTACTCGCTCAACCGCATGGGCAACGACCGCTGGGACGACGTCGACCACACCTTCGAGGCGGCCAACGACCTCTTTGCCAAGCATGTCGTCGGACTGGCCTACAACCAGACGCTGCTCGGCAACAGGCTGTACAACACGCTGTTCCTGAAGAACTATATCAACCACGTCGAGATTCGACAGACCGACCTCTCGTCGTTCACGAAATCAGTAGAGAACGCCGGCAGCCACACGCAGAGCAGCTGGGGCGGTGGCATCGGTTCGAAATTCCAAGTGTGGCCCCAGCTGACCGTCAAGGCCAGCTATGAGCACAGCGTGCGCCTGCCCCTGGCACGCGAACTCCTTGGCAACGGCACCACCATCTGGGCCAACACGGCCCTGAAGCCCGAGGAGAGCAACAACCTGAACGTGGGCCTGTTCGGCACGCTGCGCACCGGGCAACACCAGCTCTACTACGAGGCGGGCGGGTTCCTGCGCTATGTGGACAACTATATCCAGCCGACAATCAGCGACGACGAGGGATTCCTGCAGTATGTCAACGAGCCCGCCGTCAGCATTAAGGGTCTGGAGGGCGAGCTGCGCTACGACTACGGCCAGCGCCTGCAGGTGACGGCCAACATGAGCTGGCAGGACGCCCGCGACAACAACCGCTACAAGGACGACGGCAAGCCCTCGGTGACCTATAAGAACCACGTGCCGAACCGTCCGTGGCTCTTTGGCTCGGTCGATGCGCGCTATACGTTCAAGGAACTGTTCGGGAAGACCGACAGGCTGATCCTGGGCGCCGACTACGGGTGGGTCCACTGGTTCTACCTCTCGTGGGAGGCCTACGGACTGCCGGCCACCAAGGCGCGCATACCCGAAAAGCATCTGCTCGGGGCCAACGCCACCTATTCGTGGGCCGACGGGCGCTACAACGTCTCGCTCGACTGCCGTAACCTGCTCGACCAGACGGTCTACGACAACTATAAGCTGCAGAAGCCCGGACGGGCCGTAACGCTGAAATTCAGATTATTGTTCAACTAATATTTTAACTTATTTTAAAATGAAAAAGATCAGTTTATTCCACACCGCAATGGCTGCTTTAGTGATGGCCTTTGCATTCACCGCTTGCTCTGACGACGACGATGACAATGACGACAACAACGGAGCACAGACCGAACAGTATCACTACGACCTGACGGTCACCGTCGGCAAGCACGGCGGCATGGCCTCCACCGAGACCCACCTGACGCTCAGCGTGCCCTCGCTCTCGGCCGACACCGTCATCAGCTTCAGCGGCAATGGCATCGAGATCACCGACTACACCATCGAGAGCGTCTACGACGACAAGTACATGTATCAGGTGCCCGTCAGCGCCGACCGCTTTGCCAAGCTCCAGATCAAGGACAACCGCGTGAACGTCGTCCGCGAGCGCCCCTTCGCTCAGAACACCTACGCCGCCCGTAAGTACACCCACGCCTGGCTCAACGACAACACCCTGCTCATCATGGCTGCCAACGGCACCACCGACAAGATCATCTGGACGAAGCTCAACACCGACGACATGACCATCCTCAGCGAGGGTGAACTGTCGCTCGCCGTGGCCGACGGCTTCAACGTGTTCACCACCAGCGGCATCCTGAAATACCGCAAGAGCGACAACAAGCTGTTCTACTTCTTCTATAGCAAGCAGGAGACCGCCGGCAGCCGCAAGACTACCAGCGAGCCCTTCTTCCACATTGCCGTCATCAACCCCGAGACGATGGCCGTAGAGCGGGAGATCGTCAACAAGGAGGCAGCACAGATGCAGGGCTCGGCCTACGGCGAACTGATGCAGGACATCAGTTTCTTCGACGACGACGACAACCTCTACCTCTCGGCCTTCAGCAGCGTCAGCAAGGTCAACATCGGCCAGCTGCTGCGCATCAAGAAGGGCGAGTACGACTTCGAGGCCGGCTACAACGCCTTCCCCGGCGCCCTGGGCAAGATCGTCAGCGCGCAGTACATCGGCGGCGGCAAGGCCCTGGCTTACTCGGGCGACGCCAGCATCGGCACCGGCATTCAGGACCAGGCCTACTACTACTCCATCGTCGACCTGAGCGCCAAGACCGCCACGCGCATCCAGTTTAATGGTGCCGACCTGCCCTACAGCGCCGGCAGCTTCTCGCAGCGCTCCGTCTACAACGCCAACGAGAAGAAGGTCTACTTCGGCGTCAGCAACGGCGACGGTGAGACGGTCTACAGCTACGACACGACCACCGGCACTGTTGCCAAGGGCCTGAGCATCGCTCCCGGCTACTACTTCGACCAGATCCGACTGTTCAAGGATTGAGGATTGAAAATTGATAATTGAAATGAGAGCTATCTCAACTGTCATTTTGATGCTCCTGTGCATGGCAACGACCAGTGCACAGGAGCGTCAAGCCTTGCTCATGGTGCACTTCGGCACCACCTACGATGAGACGCGGGCCAAGACCATCGACGCCATCAACGGGCGGATGCAGCAGGCGTTCCCGGACTGCGAGTTTGCCGAGGCCTACACCTCGCGCATCGTGGCACGCCGGTTGGCCCAGCGCGGCATCGTGAAGCCGTCGGTCACTGACGCCCTGCTCCAGTTGCGGGCCAAGGGCTGCCGCCGCGTGACGGTGCAGCCCACCTACGTCATCGACGGCGTCGAGATGCAGAGCCTGCGCCGCGACGTCGAGCAACTACGTCCCTTCTTCGACAGCATCCGGGTGTCCACGCCGCTGCTCTACTCGGTTGAGGACTGCCAGCGCGTCTGCGACATCCTGACTCAGCGCCATCCTGCCGACCCGAAGCGTCGCGAGCACGTCGTCTTCATTGGTCACGGCACCGAGGGCCCCGCCACCGCCCTCTATTCGCAGCTCGACTACATGCTGAGCGCAGGTGGACATTCCAACTATCATGTGGCCACCATCGAGGGCTACCCCACGCTCGAAACGCTCATCAGCGAACTCAGGCAGCAGCGTGCCCGGACGGTGACGCTCGTGCCCCTGCTCTTTGTGGCCGGCGACCACGCGACGAACGACATCAGCGTCGGCTGGCGTGAAGCACTTGAGAACGAAGGGTTTACGGTGCGCCTGGCCATCGAGGGCCTCGGCGAAGTGCCAGAAATCCAGCAGTTATACGTAGACAAAATCGGAAAGTGAAAAACATAAGAGGGAAACGACTCATCATGGGCGGTCTCGTGGCCGCCCTTTTGTTGATTATGGGCGTTGTGGGCTACCGGCATTGGCTGATGCCTACGCGCATCCTCGTGGTGAACGCCCTGCCGGCCCAGCAGGCCGACGTGGCGCTGAGCTGCGACTCGCGCCATATCCGCGTGACGTGCGTCGAGGCCGAGGCGATGGAAAGTCTCAGCGGCTACGACGCCGTGGTCATCTACGCCCGCCGCATCTTCCTCAGCGACGAGCAGGTCGACGAGGTCAGGCGGGCCGCAGCGCGCGGCGTGCCCATCTTCACCAAGACGCTACGCTCAAACGACTTCGTGGAGAACCATAACCTCAGCGACGGACAGGTGGACTCGCTGCAGGCTTATTTCGACAACGAAAGCCGACAGAACTACGCCAACGGACTGCGCTACCTGCGCCACCTGGCCACGCCGCAGCGCTGGGGCGACCAGACCTACGTCGCGCCGACGGAGGCCGTGCAGAACATGTACTATCACCGCGAGTACGGCCAGTATTTCAAGACCGCCGACGGGCTGACCGACTATCTGAAGCACAAGGGGCTCTACAACCATGCTGCGCCCCGGCTTGCACTCATCTCGGGCATCACCTTCCCCATGGAGGGCAACCGCCAGCACATCGACACGCTCATCACCCTGCTGACCCGCCGCGGCTTCAACGTCTATCCGCTCACGGCCTCGGGGAAGCCCCGCGAAACAATGCTCCACGAACTGCATCCCGACGCCATTGTCTTCATGGCCATGGGGCGCATCGGCAACGACACGCTCGTCAGCTGGCTGCACGACGAGAACATCCCGCTGTTCTCGCCCTTCCCCCTCTCGGCGAGCCACGACGACTGGATGGACGCCAGCCAGCCCATGTCGAGCGGCTCGAAGAACGCCCGCATCGTGATTCCCGAGATCGACGGTGCCATCGCGCCTTACTGCATCGCCACGCAGAACACGACGGCCGAGGGCTACTATGTCCACACGGCCGAGATGGAGCGCATCGAGACGTTCTGCGACTATCTGGAGCACTACATGGCCCTGCGCCTGAAGCCCAACAGCGAGAAGCGCATCGCCATCGGCTACTTCCGCCGTCCGGGTCGCGACGCCCTGCTGGCCAGCGGCATGGAGGTCATCCCCTCGCTCTACAACCTGCTCCGCCGACTGCGCAGCGAGGGCTACGACGTCAGCGGACTGCCACCGACGCTCAGCGAGTTCAGTCGCGCCGTGAAGCGCGAGGGCCTTGTGCTGGGCGGCTATGCCCGCGGTGCGCAGCAGGAGTTTATGGCTCAGGCGCATCCGCTCTGGCTCGCGAAAGATACTTATGAACAGTGGGCGCACGAGGTGCTCACTGAAGCGAAATATGCTGAGGTGACGCGCCGCTACGGCCCAGCGCCGGGCGAGCTGCTCAGCCGTGGCGACAGTCTGGCCGTGGCCTGTCTGCGCTATGGCAACGTGCTCATCTTCCCCCATCCGCGACCCGCCCTGGGCGACGACGACTTCCGCGTGGAGCATGGCGTCGACGTGGCGCCGCCGCACAGCTATCTGGCGCCTTACCTCTACATGCAGCGCGGTTTCCGGGCCGACGCGCTCATCCATATCGGCACCCACGGCAACCTCGAGTTTACGCCCGGTCGCGATGCCGCCATGCGCCGCGACGACTGGAGCCTGCAGCTCATCGGCCCGACGCCCCACTTCTATTTCTACACCACAGGCAACATCGGTGAGGCCATCATTGCCAAGCGCCGTTCCCACGCCGTGCTGCTCACCTACCTCACCCCGCCCTACGCCGAGAGCGGCATGCAACAGAAATACGGCAAGCTGCACGACGAAGTGCACAAAGCCCTCAACGGCGCAGCCCCCTTTCACCTCTCACTTCTCACTTCTCACTTAAAAGGCACAGGCCTGCTCCGTGCGCTCGGCATTGACAGCACGCTCATCCAGCCGCTGACGCACGACGAGCTGGAGCGCCTCGACGCCCACCTGGAGGAACTGATGACCGAGCGCATGCAGGGCGCCTACTACACGCTGGGCCAGCCCTACACCGAGGAACAGTTGCGGCAGACCGTCAGCGCCATGACCGACGACCGCCAGCAGTGGCCCCGCCTGCGCCAGCTGTTGCTCAGCAGCACGCAGGCCGAGCTGGACAACATGGTGCACGCCCTGAGCGGCGGCGCCATTGCCCCGGCCCCCGGCGGTGACCCCGTGATGAACGACAACGTGCTGCCCACAGGCCGCAACATGTACAGCATCAACCCCGACAACACGCCCGACGAGCAAGCTTGGGAAGACGGTCGGCGGCTGGCCGAGGAGACGCTGCAGCGCTACCTTAAGGAGCACGGCGACTATCCGCGCAAGGTGAGCTACACGTTCTGGGCAGGCGAGTTCATCGCCACGGGCGGCGCCACCGTCGCGCAGGCCCTATGGATGCTGGGCGTGGAGCCCGAGCGCGACTCGCAGGGTCGCATTGGCAGCTTGCGCGTGGTGCCCATGACTGAGCTGCAGCGGCCCCGTGTCGACGTGGTGGTGCAGGTCAGCGGTCAGCTGCGCGACATCGCCGACTCGCGCCTGAAGCTCATCACCGAGGCCATCCGGCTGGTCTCCGCGCTCCAGGAGGACAGCAACTATGTCCGCGAGGGCACCCTCTCGCAGGAGCGCGACCTCATCGACCAGGGCATCACACCCGAGCGGGCCCGCCAGCTGTCATCGCTCCGCGTCTTCGGCCCGGCCAACAACGGTTATTCGACGGGCATGATGAGCTACATCGAGCGCAGCGGCAAGTGGAACGATACGAAGGAGCTGGTCAGCGGTTATCTGAACAACATGTGCGCGGCCTACGGCGACGACGACCACTGGGGCCAGATGCAGCGTGACCTCTTTGCCTCGGCCCTGCAGCGCACCGATGTCGCCGTGCAGCCCCGGCAGAGCAACACGTGGGGTCCCCTCTCGCTCGACCATGTCTACGAGTTCACGGGCGGCCTGTCCCTGACCGTCAAGCAGCTGACGGGCAAGGAGCCCGAGGCCCTTCTGGCCGACTACCGCAACCCGCGGCGCCGCCGGCTGCAGGGCCTGCGCGAGGCCATCGACATCGAGGCGCGCACCACCGTGCTCAATCCGCAGTTCATCCGGGAGCGGATGAAGGGCGACGAGGGCACGGCGCAGATGTTTGGCGAAACCTTCCGCAACATCTTCGGATGGAACGTCACGCGCCCGTCGGCCCTCGATGCGCAGCTCTACGACGACCTCTACCGCCTCTACGTGGCCGACGAGGAGCACCTTGGCGTGCGCCAATACTTCCAGGAGAAGAACCCCGCCGCCTATCAGGCCATGACGGCTACGATGCTCGAGAGCGCTCGCAAGGGCTACTGGAAGCCGTCTGCCCGACAGCTGCAGGCGACGGCCCAGCTGCATGCTGACATCACCACCGAGGCCGGGGCCGCCTGCACTGACTTCGTCTGCAACAACACCGAGCTGCAGCAATACGTGGCAGGTCAGCTGCCGACCGCCTCGGCCCAGAGCTACAACCGCCAGATGGCCGCCGTCAAGAGCACCGGCAGCGGCAAGGCGATGGTTCTCGAGAAGCAGGGCCAGGAGCAGCCGACGGAGCCGCAGCCCGGCAGTGCCCACAGCTATCTGCTGCTGGCCGTGGCGCTCATCGCCGTCGTCGTTGTCCTGTTATTACTCCGCCGCCGCAGCCAATCGCAAAAAGAATGAACGACGTCCTGATCATGCTCATCGTGCTCAGCAGCATCTTCCGCCTGAGCCGTGTCGACCGCCGGTGGCAGCTGGCCTACAGCCTCGTGCTGGCCCTGGCGCTCTGGTGGAGCATGCGCTACGCCGTGCAGCTGTCGAAGCCCGCGCTGGCGGCCTGGCTGCAGACCACCGAGGTGCGGCAGCTGATGGCCATCGGCATCACCCTCGAGACCATGCTGACGCTCCTGCTCTCGCTGACGCCGGCGGGCCCGCGCCGAAGGCCACTGCATGCACTCGCGCTGACGGCGCTCAACGTCACGCTGCCGCCCACGCTGTTCTATATGTTGGCGCAGACCGTCTTCAGAGCCGTGGGCGCCGACCTCAGCCTCCTGGGCATCCTCTTTGCCGCAGCCGTCGCCGTGGGCCTGCCCCTGCTCTGCGAATGTGCCAGCCGACTGCTGCCCGAGCCGGGGAGCCGCCGCGACGCCCACCTGCTGATGGCCGTGCTGCTCTGCATGGTCGGACTGTTCATTTCGCAGCATAATCCGCTCATCTACGAACCAATCCACACCGAACAATCTATTCTCACAATCACGATGGAAATCATCTCAAAAGCACTCTTCGGGATAGCCAACGCGCTGCTCATCCCCGACATCATCCTGCTGGTGTTTTTCTTCTTCCGCTCGCTGGTGCTGCTCGGCGGCACCTACCGCCAGTTCATGGCGCGCCGGCAGGGCGGCCACAGCCAGCTCTACGACAAGTATCTCGCGATGCTCCGCAGCAAGGCGCCCAGCGAGCCCTGGACCGACTACGTCGTGACGCAGTTTGAGGCTGAGGCGCAGAAGGACATCAACCTCTCGCGCCTGCTCACCAAGCTGGGCCCCGTGCTGGGACTCATCGGCACGCTCATCTCCATGTCGCCGGCGCTGGTGGGCCTCTCCACGGGCGACATTGCCGGCATGGCCTACAACATGCAGGTGGTCTTCTCGGCCACGGTCGTCGGTCTGTTCATCTCGGCCATCGGTCTGTTCACCCAGCAGCTCAAGGCCCGCTGGTATGCCAAGGACGCCAGCCAACTGGACTACGATAGTTCATTGAGGATTGAAGATTGAAAATTGAAATGAGAAGAACACGAAGGAGCAGTTTGTTGCAGCAGGATGACGGTGACCCGCTGAGCGTGGTGGTCAACCTGTTCGACGTGGCCATGGTGTTCGCCGTGGCCCTGATGGTGGCCATGGTGATGCACATGAACATGACCGAGGTGTTCACGCAGGAGGACTACACCATCGTGAAGAACCCCGGCAAGGACAACATGGAGATTATCCAGAAGAAAGGTCAGACCATCGAGACCTACAAGGCCGGCGGACAGACCACCGACGGCGACGGCACGCGCGGACGCCGCCTCGGCACGGCCTACGAGCTGGACGACGGCCAGATCATCTACGTCCCCGACGACGACTGAAGGGTGCCTGAACTCCAAAAAAGTGTTATTTTCTGTTGAAAACCAACGTTATATGGAGTAAAATGTGTACCTTTGCAGCCAATTCTGGGGAACGCGGGCGTCCACGCCCGCCCCAGATGCGGGGGCG
>JAFTGI010000190.1 GCA_017458195.1 Prevotella sp. | reverse complement strand
TCATTGTATTGTGTAAATTAGTACCAGTTTTTGAGATTGAATTATACCCTCCGTCACAAGTAGTAGTTACAGATTTTTAACGGTATAGAAATACATATGAACTTCATGTACTATTCACTGGAAGAGGACTGAGTAGTTACCGAAATGTTAAATAAAGGTTAATTATTGTTTGTGCGGCGCAAGATTCCGCCCGTTGGCGTGTTTTAAGGGCAGAAATAAACCCAAAAAACTTTGCAACAATGAAGACAAAAAGAAACTTTCTGACATCTTTGGCCGGCACACTCATGCTGGCCACAACAGCTCTGACAACGGCATGCAGCGTCGGCGACGGCGAGGACGGCTATTTTAGTGGACCCTTCGAGATGGAGGGCTCAGCCTGGACCGGCGGCGGCGAGGGCAGCGGCAACACGGCGGCCGGCATCGTCACCGCCGGCGAATGGAACGACCTGCGCAACTGGTCGTTCTGGTCCGGACTGATGGCGTCGCAGGAGTTCGGCGACAAGAGCAGCTACTGGGAGTTCTACACCAACAACCGCGTCGCCGTCAGCGTCACCGACAACGGCGGCAACGCCCTGGCCGGCGTCAGCGTGGAGCTGCTGCGCGGCGACGAGACCATCTGGCAGACGAAGACTGACAACCACGGCGAGGCTTCGCTCTGGGCTGGACTCTATCAGCAGGAGACGGCCGACTCGGCAGCCCTGCAGGTGCGCGTCGGCACGGAGCTGATGAGCGGTCATCCCTCGGTGGCCCGCTGGGATTCGGTGGGCATGCCCCGAATCAACCACTACGTGGCCGGCGCGTCGACCGTGAAGCCGCGCGCTGACATCGCCTTCATCGTCGACGCCACGGGCTCGATGGGCGACGAGATCCACTTCCTCAAGAGCGACTTGGTCGACATCATCGGCAAGGCGGCTGACATCCGCCCGACGGTGACGCTGCGCACGGCGGCCCTGTTCTATCGCGACGAGGGCGACGAATACCTGACGCGCCACGCTGACTTCACCGAGAAGCTGCAGGAGACGGCCAAGTTCGTCGACCAGCAGCAGGCCGACGGCGGCGACGACTATCCTGAGGCGGTGCACTCGGCCCTGGAGCAGATGCTGCAGAAGCTGTCGTGGGACAATGACGCCCGCACGCGACTGGCCTTCCTCGTGCTCGACGCGCCCGCCCACCACGAAACCGACGTCATCCGCTCGCTGCAGCGGTCGATAGGGCTCTGCGCCAAGATGGGCATCAAGCTCATCCCCGTGGCGGCCAGCGGCGTCGACAAGAACACGGAGTTCATGCTGCGCTTCTTCGCCATCGCCACGGGCGGCACCTATGTCTTCCTGACCAACGACAGCGGCGTCGGCGGCGACCACATTGAGGCCTCGGTGGGCCAGTACAAGGTGGAGCAGCTCAACGACCTGCTCGTCCGACTGATCAGCGAATACACGGAATGACGATCGGGCTCACAACAATGTTTTAGAAAGAAATTGTGGGAAATTTGGGGAAAATTTTTGGCTCTCGTTAATGCGCAGCCAATTTCCCCAAATATACTGCTTATTACTGGGCGTCGGCGCCCCCTCGGGTCATGAGCACCTTATAGTTCGCCGGCGTCATGCCGATGACTTTCTTGAAGGCCTGGATGAAACTGGAGGCCGAGCTGTAGCCAAGGGAGAGGGCAATGTCCTGCACCGTGGCCGAAGAATAGGCATCGCTGCCGATGAGACGGCGGGTGGCCTCGCGGCAACGGCGCTCGTTGAGCAACGTCTTGAACGACTTTTTGTAGCTCTCGTTGATGGCATTCGAGACGTAGGTGCGGTTGCTGCCCACCGCACGGCAGAGCGCAGCCAGATTGGCCTCAGGCGAAAAGAGGAAGTCCGGCGAATCAATCACCTTCTCAATGCGCTGCAGCAGCATCTCCGTCTGTTCCTGCCGCACGGCGCTGTCGTCCCGCGCCTCCGCAGCCGACGGGCCTGCGGAGGAGTCCGACGGCGCGCCGTCGTGCTTGCGACTTTCCAGCGAGAGCAGGTATTTGTCGCGCAGCAGGTTGTTCTTGCGCTGCTGTTCCTCCAGTTCCTGGTTCTTCGCGATGAGCAGTCGGTAGCTGGCCTGCTGCTTCTTGTTCTGCTTATGGATGAGCAGCAGCAGCATGACCAGCACGGCGGCAAAGAGCACGAAGGCGGCAATGATGAACTGCTGCGTGGAGATGACGCCGCTCAGCGAGCTGATCTTCTCGGAGTTGGCGATGTCCTCAGCCTTGTAGAGCTGGTTTTGCACCTGCTTCATGTAGTCGCGGTCGTAGATTTCATGCTCGATGGAATCGGCCTTTTCTGCAAATATCCGGGCGCTCAGCGTGTCGCCCTGCCGGCTGTAGGCCCCCACGAGCGACTTATACATGTCGGCCAGATAGGCGGGTGTGTGGTTTTCGCGGGCCATGGCCTCGCACTTGCGGTAGTAGACCCAGGCCGAATCCATCCGCCCGGTTTTCGAGAACTCATTACCCAGCTCGAGCAGCAGCGGCGTGACGTAGAGCGAGTCCATGCGTCTGCTGCGCACGTGGTTGAGCGCATTGCGGTAATAATAGATGGCGGCGGTGTGGTTTTCCTCGGTGGCGGCAATGAAGCCCTGCATGAGCAACAGGTAGTATTCGTTCATCTCGCGGTTTTTGCGCGGCGTCTGCTGCAGCAGCCGGAAGTAGCGCTTGGCCTCGTCGGGCTGCTTCATGTTGCAATAGCTCGTCACGATGTTGGCCAGCACCTGCGAGGCCAGGTCGGTGTCGCTCCGCTTCAGCGCACTGTCGTAGACGCGCTGGAAGTAATAGAGCGCCCGCTCGTGGTCGTCGAAGGTGTCGTAGATGAGCCCGATGTTGCCCATGGCCAGGTCCAGCAGCTGCCTGTCGCCGCACTTGTTGGCGGCATCCATGCTCATGGTGAAGAACTCCAGCGACTCAATGTATCGCTGGGAGTAGTAGCACTGCTGGCCGCCCGCCCTCAGCACGCGTGCAAACTCCTGGTAGTCGCCTGTCGCTTCCTTGTATAATGCGAGGGCTTCGGCATAGACGGCAATGGCCCTGGCGTGCTCGCCGGCCTGCTCGGCAGCCTCAGCCTTCTGCCTGATGTGCGCCAGGTTGTCGGACGGTTCCGACGCCACCGCCACGGACGGAACTGTCAGGAGAGACAGCGCCGCCATTATTCTACATAACAGAGATGTCATTCTTTTTCCCGATTTAAGAAAAGCGTTGTGGATGCAAAAATAAAAAAAATTATTCTTTTCTCAGTTCTTTTTTTATTGATTTTAACCATTTCATCGCATTTGTAATCCGTTTTTCAACTTTTTGACGAAATCGCAATCCGTTTTTGACGAATTAAGAATGCACCTATTCGTAAATTTGCTACATTTGCAGCGTGTAAAAAAAAACAACTAATTTAATTATGTTCAAGCGTATGAAAAAACTTACAACTTTTCTGACCGCAGCCCTGGCCTGCCAGATGGCTACGGCACACACTTTTGATGTTGACGGCATCAAGTATGAACCCATCGACGGCACGACAGTGCGCCTGGCAATGGAAGAGGAAACCGACACCAGCGATGAGGCCGTCGAGCTGAAGCTCCACGTGGAGACGGCCGGTACGCTGGAAACGCTCATCCCCGACGACGTACTACCCACCCTGGAGCGCCTCACGCTGAGTGGCTACCTGAACGGAAACGACATCCTGCTGCTGCGCGAGATGTGCGGCACGGACGAGGAAGGCGAGTACACCGATGACGGGACGCTCACCTATCTGGACCTGACCGATGCCAACATCGTGGAGGGCGGTGCGCCTTACTTTTCGTATTGGGACACCTATTACACCGAAGACAACGTGGTGGGCAACAACATGTTCAGCGCGTGCCATACGCTGAAGACCCTGAAGCTGCCCGCATCGGCAACGGCCATCGGCGATGAGGCTTTCAGTGTGTGCTTCCAGCTGGAGGAAATCGTGATTGGCGACCAGGTGAAGAGTATCGGCGAGCTGGCCTTCGATGAATGTACGTCGCTGAAGAACATCGTGCTGCCCAACTCGATCGAGGAACTGGGCGACATGCTCTTCTATTCCGACGAAGAGCTGGAGAGCGTCACCCTGCCCGCCGGACTGAAGGTGATTCCCAGCCACTGCTTCTACTTCTGCACATCGCTGCAGCATGTCACCATGCCTGAGCAGCTCGAAGAAATCGGCTTCGAGGCCTTCTTCAACTGCCAGAAACTGCCCTCAATCAATCTGCCTGCCACGCTGAAGGAGATTGGCGAATGGGCCTTCAACCGCTGCTACGCCCTGACGGCCTTCAATGTCGACGCGGACAACCAGTGGTTCAGCGACATCGACGGCGTGCTGTTCGACAAGTCGCAGGAGCTGCTCATCCGCTTCCCGGTGGGCAAGACTACGCCCGAGAGCTACGAGGTGCCCGCGACGGTGAAGGAAATCGGCGAGGTGGCCTTCGACGAATGCACGCTCACGGCCATCACCATGGGCGACAACGTGGAGAAGCTCGGCAACGGCGTCTTCGGCTCGATGGAGAATCTGGAGAGCGTGCAGCTCTCGGAGAGCATCAAGGAGATTCCCATTCAGTGCTTCTTCGCTTGCCATGCGCTGAAGAGCGTCAACCTGCCTGCCGGTCTGGAGCGCATCTGGCACGACGCCTTCATGAGCTGCAAGAGCGTTGAGGAGGTGGTCATTCCCGAGGGCATGACGTCGATCGACGACGAGGCTTTCTGGGGTTGCAGTGGGCTGAAGCACCTCGTGCTGCCCTCGACGATGGAGAAGATCGGCGAAATTTCGTTCTACTCCTGCACCGCACTGGAGACCGTGGAGTGCCATGCCACCGTGCCGCCCACCTGCGAGTCGAACAGCTTCGGCAGCGACGACAAGAGCGCCATCCGGCTGCTGGTGCCCGAGGGTTCGGAAGAAGACTACAAGAACGCTCCCGTCTGGCAGGAGTTCGACATCCAGACGCTTCAATCCACAGCCATCAGCGACGTTGAGCGCAGCGTGGTCAAGGCCCAGCGCTACGACCTGGGCGGACGCCAGGCTGACGGCTCGCAGAGCGGTCTGTACATCGTGCGCACGGCCGACGGCAAGGTGAAGAAAGTGGTGACGACGCGCTAAGCGAAAAACTGACGACTGAAAGGGCGCCGCTGACCTCCCGAAAGGGTGTCAGCGGCGCCTTTATCGTGCGTGTGCAGGGGCGCCTCAGCAGCGCTGTTGGGGCAGAGGTCTGCAGCGGTCGATAGGGCTCTGCGCCAAGATGGGCATCAAGCTCATCCCCGTGGCGGCCAGCGGCGTCGGCGGCGACCACATTGAGGCCTCGGTGGGCCAGTACAAGGTGGAGCAGCTCAACGACCTGCTCGTCCGCCTGATTAGCGAATACACGGAGTGACGATCGGGCTCACAACAATGTTTTAGAAAAAATTATGCCCTTAAAATAATGCCTGAGAAGATGCGGCCGGAGCGGATGCCGAGCCGACGGGCGGAGAAGAAACGGTCGTGCTGCTGATAGGTGCAGATGCCCGACATGACAATATGGTTGGGCAGCACACCGAGGGCCAGCAACTGCTGACGGTTACATTCGGGCAGGTCGAGGTGCCACTTAGCATAGCGGCGGCTGATGACCGGCATGTCGAACCCGGCCGCGGCAAAGGCATCGTAGACCTCCTGCCCCACCTCGAAACTCTCGAGCGAGATGCCCGGTCCAACGACGGCCCGCAGACGGTCGGGGCGCGTCTGGAAGGCATCGTGCATCCGACGGACGGCCTGACAGACAATGCGCGCCACCGTGCCCCGCCAGCCGGCATGAACGGCGCCGACGGCACGGTGGTCTGGGTCGTAAAGCAGGAGGGGGATGCAGTCGGCCGTGGAGACGCCGATGCAGACGCCCGGCACGTCGGTCACCAGGGCGTCGATGCCCTCCATGCGGCGCTGGCGCCCGGCGGCAGGAAGCTGCAGGAAGGCGTCGTCGACGAGGCATACCTCGGTCTGGTGCGTCTGATGGGGCATCACGAGACGGTCGTCGGCGATGTCCAGCTCGCGGCAGAGGGCCTCGCGGTTCTGGGCGATATGGGCCTCGTCGTCGCCGCAATAATAGTTGATGTTCAGCTCGCCATAGGCCCCCGAGCTGAAGCCCCCGCGGCGGGTGGTACTGAAGGCCACGACCTGCTCGCCGAGGTCGTAGCGGAGCAGTTCGGGCTGTTTCTGGCGTTGATTATCTATCTGCATCGGCATTATTGTTTTATTCCTTCCACCAGCTGTCCTTTGTCCTGCAGACGGCCTGCGCAATGCAGTTCATCGTCTTGCAGAATGGCACGGTGATGGCCTCGTCGTGGGATGTGTACTGATACGACCACGGGGTCAGCAGCAACAGGAGCGAGGCTGCGCAGTCGTCCATCCGGTCGGCTGAGGGGTGATAAAGGTCCGGGAAGCCGTTGTCTTCGATGCGTATGACGGGAAAGCCCGACAGGAGGGCTGCGTCGACGATCTCCTGTTCGCCGCGCGAGATGCGGGCTGACACAAGGACGGCGCCGGCAGCGGCCTCCGACAGACAGCGGGCTTTCTGCTGCGGGAAGAGGGCGGCATCGGCGCGGTGGCACACCACGGGCAACAGCCGGCGCTGGAGCAGCTCGGCATTGCCGTAGCTGTCGCATGCCACGTGGCCGTTATCCTGCAACAACCGCTTGGCCAATAGGGCAAACAGCTCCTCGTTCGGGGCTTGCGCACACTCGCGCTGCAGATAGCCACGGAGGGCCGGAAGGCTCACCGCCGTGTCCACTGTCCTGCGCTGCGGCTGCAGCCATTGGCGGTTGGAGGTCCGGAGCAGGCGGCTCCGCGGGTTGGCGCGGATATAGGCCCGCTGAGTCACCAGCTGCGCATCGTCGACCGGCATCACGTCGCAATAGCCCTTGTCGAACAGCGGCGGCAGCTGCCCCTGGCTCGAGGCCCTTTTCTTGGCGACGGAATCGCCAAGCACAGTTTCGCCCCCCGCGCCCGCCGCTTTTGGAGCCGCGCCCGCGCTTGCTCCCGCTACTGTGCCTGGCGATTCAGTCGCCAGGCTTATCCTCCCGGTCAAGGCCCAGAAGCGCTTATTGCAGCCATATTTGAACCCCGCAATGACATGCCCCAGATGGGTGGCATTCCCATTCTGCGACACCACATCGCCATGCGCCACAAGCAGGAAATGCAGATGCTCCGGCATGACCACATACTCGAGCACCTCCAACATCGGATAATAACGGCGGATGCTCTGCGTCAGCTCCTCCTCCACCATCCGACCGACGGCCGTCAGCTCCACGTGCGGCCCGTCGCCGGCGCCGTCGGGCCGGTCTAACCGCCCCGCTATGCGGCCGAACGGCTGGCGCTGCCCAGCCGCGACGCTGATGGTGATATGATAGACGCCCCGGCGACTATAGTCGTGCACAAGTTTGCGCCGCTTCATGCTGTGCGCCGTCGGTTTCCTGAATCTCTCGTCCATATCAGTCTTTCTGCAGGTGGGCATCAATCTGTGCGGCTATCTCTGCGGCCATGCCACCGTCGTAGCCCACGCGCAGCGCGATCGTCGGACAGTCGCGGCGGCGCGTGTTCAGGATGACGGCCCACTCGTCGACGGTGTAGGGCGTGGCCATGTTCTTCGCCGCCACGCCGTAGACATCGCTCAGCTTCAGCTCACGGCCGGCGACGATGACCACGTCGCGCTCAGGATAGAACAGCAGGAGCGCCCCCAGCTCGTTGGCGCGCGACGCATCGAGCACGGCGACATCGTCGGGCTGACCATAGAGGGCCGTCACTTCGTCGACGTCGCTGTAGGTCGTCGGCGCATCCGGAGCAGCCTCGGCCGCCCGTTCGCGGCGGCCAATAAAGAACCACGCCACCGGCAGCACCAGCAGCAACAGCAGCCCCGGCCCGACAAAGAAGGCCAGCAACAGGATGGCAATCGCAGGAATGATAATCGTTCGCTTCATTGTCTTATGGTATTTAAAATAAAGGAGCGCGGGCAGGGACGCCCACGCTCCGTGCTCTTAGACCGCAAAGTTACAAATAATTTTATTAGCCGCCAAATATTATCGTGAAATGTCTTCTATCTGGTCGATAATTTCCTGATACTGACGCTGCGTCTTGAAGTGAATCCGGAAACCAATGATGGCCCCGACGGTGCCGCCAATCAGGGCGGCGAAGCCGAATCCCATCAGACCGTCCGCGCCGTTCACCCTGTAGGCTTCGTAGGCAAACCAGCAGATCCAAAGGACGACGAGGGGAATGCCTATGAGCAGCCACTGGCTGTCGAGCTTCTTGGCGCGAGCCACCTTGCGGCGCACCTCCACCAGGTCTTCCTCCATCAGTCCGGGACGTATCAGGTCCTTAGTATTATAATAGGTATAACCGATGCAGACCAGAAAGAACAGGGCGGTGGCAATCCAGAAGGCGAGGCTGAAGTGAGCCAGCACGATGAAAGCCCAATAGCAATAGGGAATCATAAAGAGGGCGAGGATGCAGACCGACAGGTTGCGACGGTTGATGCTACTGACGTTGCGCTTCATCGACTTGCGCATGATGCGGTCGTTGACGATTTCCTGCTGCTCCAGCTTCTTCTTCAGCATTTCCATCTGCTGGCGCATATTCTCTAATTCAAAGTCGTTGTTCATGATTGTCTAATGTTTTTAATCGTTTGACATGTTCTTTAACTGCTCACGGATTCTGAACAGACGGACACTGACGTTTTTCGCGGTGATGCCCACAATTTGTCCGATTTCATCGTAGGAGAGGTTCTCCAGCCATAGCAGGACGATGGCCCGGTCGAAGGGTTGCAGGCGAGAGATGCGGCGGTGGAGCATGTCCACCTGGCGAGTGTCCTCGTCGCGGTCCTCAAAGAGGTTGATGTCCATGGTCAGCCGGACGGTGGCCGAGCGGCGGCGGCGCCTGTCGAGAGAGATACAGGTGTTCAGTGCCACCCGGTAGATCCACGTCCTGATGTCGGAGCGATGCTCGAAGCCCTCGAAGCCCTTCCACAGGTTGACCAGCACCTCCTGGAACAGGTCGTTGACTTCGTCGGCATCTTTCGAGAACATGTAGCACACGGTGTAGATGGTGCTCTTATGTTCCTTAATAGTTTGCGCAAACTGTTTTTCTAATGTCGTCATTGTCGTTCTGTTTTTTGAATCTTTGCCCATTAGACGCAGCAAAGGTACAAAAAACTACAAGGATTCACCACTTTTTTTCAGAAAAACCATTCTCTTTAAATTTGGTATACCGGCAGTATACCAATTTTTAACACTTGCTCTTTTCCTATATAAAGATTTTTGATTACCTTTGCACAGACAAAATCATCACTACTATGACCGCAAAAACCGTAATCACAGCAATGGCCATGCTGCTCATGGCAAGCAGCGGCGTTCAGGCCGGCCGCATCATCACCGACAGCATCGAGAGCCGCGTGCTCGGCGAATCGGTGAAGTATAACGTCTACGTGCCCAACGGGTTCGACAAGGAGAAGGAGGCTCACTACCCCGTGGTATACCTGCTCCACGGCTTCACCGACGACTACACGGCCTGGCGCGACAAGAGCCAGATGCAGACCATGGCCAACGATGATTTCCTGTTCGACCTCAACGTCGGGCTGCACCAGCTGGTGCGTCAGAAGCGCGTCAAGAGCGAGCTCCGCGTCCGCAACGGCCAGCACAACTGGGAATACTGGCACACGGCCCTCCGCATGGCCCTCCCCTTCGCCTCGCGGAATTTCTACTAAATCAGCACTGGGCTTTTAATTCAGAATAGTTGAGAATACGCATCTCCGTGGCTTCGCATATCTCCTTGGCAAAGTCATTGAGCTGATGGAAACGGGAGAAATCCGTCGCCCCGTCCAACGACCAGGGAGCAAGAATGAGCAGTCGGCCGGCTGCACAGGCAAAGAAACGGCGCTCAGAGGGCTTCCAGTATTCGCCGATAGGCTCCTTTTGAATGATAATCAAGGGCAAGCGGGCATCAAGCGCGTCGTTGACCACGAGGCTCTCGCCCTTCGAGATTCCGGGTGTGACGAGCACTGTGCCCTCCTCTGCGATGCGCAGCAGGCGGTCGTGCTCTTTCCGATAGGCCTCCGTCGTTTCCGTCGGCTGTCCCGTTTCGGGGTCCTTGCGATGGAAGAACACCTGCTCCTTGATGGGGTATTTCAGCAGAAACAGATTACCGAAAGCCGCATATTCGCGTCTCCCAATCCACAGGTGCAGCTGTCGCTCCATCAGTTGGGGACATTCCTCCCGGATGCGGGCTCTCAGCGGGTTCTCCTCCATATAGCGTTTGATATTCTCCAGCATCCCCGGCCGGTTAATGATGCGGTCGTGATAGCCCCTCTCGAACAGCACCGGCCGCAGCCCCTCCTTCCCCAAGGGAGAAGCCTTGGGCACATCCGCTACAGTCCCCTGCGCCGTTCCCGCTGCCGTGCTTGGCGCTTCTCCGCCAAGTGTCGCTGCCGTGCTTGTCGCTTCGCCTCTTTTGGCCGCCGTGTTTGGCGTTTCTCCGCCAAGCCCCGTTTCGTCCTGCCACCGCCACCACGCCCGTGTGCAGCCCGTCTTGAACCCGCGTATGACCATCCCCAAGTGTTTGCCCTCAGCCATCGTTCCGCTGACCCTCACCAGCAGATGGATATGGTCCGGCATGATTGCCACCCGCCATACCTCCACCATCGGATAGTACCGATGAATCTTCGGCACCTCCTCCTCCAGCACCCGCCGCCCGAGCACCGACAGCGCCACGTGCGGTGCCTCGTCAGTCCCTGGCAGTCCGCTCGCATGTCCCACTATAGTCCCAAACAGCCGCTTCCGCCCCTCGATGACCATCGTAATCATATACAGCCCCTTCTGACGATAGTCATGCCAGAACGACCGCCGGTGCTGGTTGTGGATCGTCTCTCGCCTCGGTGCCTGAAGTCCTTTGTGCTGTCCTTCGTGCTGTTCCTCTTTTCTTTCCGTTTCTTCCCTTTCCATTTACCTTTTTTCTTTTCGTATTGTTCCCAAGCAAAGCCGCCGTGTCCAACGCTTCTCCGTTGGCCCCGCCCCCTCTTTGCTTTTTGCCCACAAATATACACCTTTTTTATTAAAAAGAGGCAGAAAAAGACAAAAACCTTTCTCCTTCTTCAAAAGCAACCTAAACGCCGATGGCCCGCCCTCAAAAACGAGAGCAGGCCATCTGCTTTTCTTCTATTACATTATAAATATTAATATTCCCTACTGTCAGACTGGAAATCCGACAAAGCTGATGTTAGGCGACTTCATTCGCAAATAAGTTTCCCTTCTATGGTAATATACTTTATGCGATTCCCCATTTTGTTATAATCATAATAAACATCGGTAATACCAGAACAACTATATTTTTCTAAAACTTCTTTTTTGGCCAACTGTTTAGCCTGAAAAAGGGTAAGACCATTCAATTTCATTTTCCCTTCGTCTGTCTTATCATCTATTTTGTAAGAAACGTACTTTCCATTATGCTCGGACTCTTTTGATATAGAAACTTTCTTGTCTAATGACAACAGATCTGCTTTAGTACAGTTTCCATTGTTGTCAAATGAAATGTCCTCAGCAATATTTGTAACTATTTCATAACCGACAGGGATTTGTGCTTTGGACCCACAAATAGCGCATGCAGGAATTGTGACAAATAGGAATAAAACGACAGACAATGTGGTACGATTTGTTCCAGTTACGTAAACATTACCATCATTAAGTGGTATCTTTGCGCCATTAGGAAGAACAATATTATTTATTTGTATACCCAATTTCCCTTTTGTTCCCCACCATGAAGACTTGTCAGCTTTATACACAATCCCTTTTACAGGAGTTCCATAAGGTATAACTGTTATGCCGTCAACACTTATATCCCTATTTACTTTAAATGAAATTGCCTGACCAACAGTTACATCTGCTGCTTTTACTGGACTTACTATTTGTATTGGTATTTCTGTTCCCGCCTTCAAAATATGATCTACAGGTGTTTCCTCTTTTTGCTTTTCGGAAATTGTATTAAAGCAATCTCTTTCACCTGATTCATAATTAATTGACACAATTTTGGAAACATCTATCGTATATAGAGGCCCATTGAGATGAGAGTACTTTTTATATTTTATAGAAGAAGATGACACTTCGATAACTTTACTTAGGATTGTTGTTCCATCATTACACACAATAACATCCTGTGTATATGCTTTTACGCAACACATGCATAGTATAAGCAATATTATTTTTCTCATTTTAAAAAATAAAAAAAGGCGGAACCATTCGATGCTTATCAAATCTCTGGCACCGCCAAGTAGCCATCACAACAACAAGCACAGAAGAGTCCACGCCTATAAAGCGTGAACTTTCAGCAACTTGTCCTCGTTGTATCGAAGTTTTGGCGGTTTCGAGATTTAAGAACAAGAGCAAAAGCTCAATATCTATGTATTAGTACGAACAGAAACGCTGATCTGTAGTTTAATAAATATTTCGTATCCTGCCACCGTCGGAGCGGTGGAGACGAGCAAAAAAGCCCCACCCACAACACTCCCCTTTCAAAAGAAGGAGAATTGAGGGTGGGGCTCCAAATATTAGTCAGCCATCTTGGCCTTGATCATCTCGCGGTTGAGGCGGGCGATGTTGGCGATGGTCTCGTTTTTCGGGCAGACGGCCTCGCAGGCACGGGTGTTGGTGCAGTTGCCGAAGCCGAGCTCATCCATGCGGGCGATCATGTTCTTCACGCGGCGGGCAGCCTCGACGCGACCCTGGGGAAGGAGTGCGAGCTGGCTGACCTTCGACGAAACGAAGAGCATGGCGGAGCCGTTCTTACAAGCGGCCACGCAGGCGCCGCAGCCGATGCACGAGGCGCAGTCCATGGCCTCGTCGGCGTCCTCCTTGGGGATGAGGATGGCGTTGGCGTCCTGAGCCTGACCGGTGCGAACGGTGGTGTAGCCGCCAGCCTGGATGATCTTGTCGAAGGCGTTGCGGTCGACCATGCAGTCCTTGATCACGGGGAAGGCAGCCGAGCGCCAGGGCTCGACGGTGATGACGTCGCCGTCGTTGAAGCGGCGCATGTAGAGCTGGCAGGTGGTGGCACCGCGCTCGGTCTTGCCGTGGGGCGTGCCGTTGATGTAGAGCGAGCACATGCCGCAGATGCCCTCGCGGCAGTCGTGGT
>JAFTGI010000189.1 GCA_017458195.1 Prevotella sp. | reverse complement strand
TTGAACGTCTCGACGTTAGTGTGGTAGCGGCGGCGGGCGATGGTGTCGGCCTCGCAGGCGATGCGCAGTTGCTCGGCTTGGTTGTTGAACTGCTCGGTCAGGATAAAGATGTCCTGGCGGAAGTCCTGCGACTGCTGGCGGAGTTGGCCCTGGATGATGTCGCGATTGCTCTCGGCGAGGCGACGCTGCCCCTTGCGCTTGCCCCAGTCGAGCAGCGGCACGGTGATGCCCACTGAGACCACCTCGTTGCTCAGCAGGTTGCGGTAGGCGCTGTTCATGTTGTCGCCCGTGCCGGTATAGCCCAGTTGGGCGTAGAGGTTGATGCTCTGGCGGTTGGCGCGAGCCGAGGCCACGGCATAGTCGGCCTCCATCTGGCGGCGGCGCATGGTGGTGGCGAGGGCGTTGTTCTGAAGGGCGTGATTCAGCACATTGTCATAGTCGAGGCGCACCTGAGGCACATCCTCAGGCACTACCGGCTCTATGTCTGCTTCCACGTCGAGGAACGAGCGGAGGGCGAACTGACGAGTTTGGCGGTTGCTTTCACTGTTGGTCAGGGCACTGCGGGCGGTGAGTACGTCGAGGCGTAGTTGCAGCACATCGTTCTCGCTGATGGTACCCATGCGGCGCTTAGCCTGCGCCACCTCGTAGAGTTTTTCCGCCGTCTGCAGATTTTGCTTTGAAATATTTACCTGTTCGCCGGCCAACAACAGACCGAAGTAGATGCTGATGGCCTGCATGGCCACCTGCTCGGTTTCGGTGAGGAAGCGCGCCTGTGCCTCGCGGTAGCGCAGCGGCTCTATGCGACGGTTCCACTTCAGGTGGT
The DNA here is from genome assembly GCA_017458195.1 of Prevotella sp. Classification (GTDB taxonomy): domain Bacteria; phylum Bacteroidota; class Bacteroidia; order Bacteroidales; family Bacteroidaceae; genus Prevotella. The sequence goes on along the minus strand of JAFTGI010000189.1, from coordinate 4,761 downwards.
TCACGCTGAAGAGCGGCTGCGAGAGGGTGACGGCGACGGGCAGTGACATCAGCTGATTCTGCGACCCGCCGTTGCCCGACTGGTGCAGGTAGTCGAGCGACGACTCCACCGAGAGCGTGCCGCCCGTGGGCCACAGTTTCTGCGTGATGTTCACCGCGCCGTCCAGTCCGAGGTAGTCGTTGCGCACGAACGACAGCGAACCGTCGGCCTGCTGGTACGAACTGTAGCGCTTGTTCCACGACGGTGCCGTGCCCGACAGCGACACCTCCGGCAGCAGGTCGGCCCGGTAGCTGCGCCACTGCCAGTAGGCCGAGCGCAGTTCGCCGAGGGCCACGGCTGCATCGATGCTCTGGCGCCGCGCCATCGCAATGCAGTCGTCGAGTGAGAGACGAAGGGTGTCCGTCTGTGCCAAGGCGGCGAGGGGCAACCAAGCGAGGAAGAACGCGAAAACTCTATTCATGATGTAAGGCTTCGACGGGACGTTTGTACATGGCGCGGACGGTGGGGACAACCATGCCGAGGGTGACGATGGCGAGGAGCAGGAGGTACTGGATGGCGCAGACGATGAGGAAGTGCAGCCAGAAGGTCGACACCCAGTCGGTTTCGCGCAAGGATACAGCGCGGGCACTGCCGTCAGCCAGACCTATATTGACGGCGAACTGCAGCCAGATAAGCTGTCCGACGATGCAGGCCAGGAGGGTGAGTATTGCACCCTCGCCCCAAATCATCCAGAACAGGTGACGGCGCTTGGCTCCGAAGCTGCGCATGATGCCAATGTCCTCGGTGCGCTTGCGAATCTGTAGCCAGAAGGTGCCGAGCGTGCCGAGCACTACGTTCAACGCAAAGAGCAGGCCGAGGGTGCTGAGGAGCGTGATGATGATGTACTGGTCGGAGATACGCACGTTTTTCGCCTGATAGTCGTTGTAGGTGTGGAGCCAAGCTAAGGCGTAGGTGCCATTGTTAGCCTTGCCTTTATATTTGGCTATGAACTCCCCGGCATCTGCCTCCGGCTTCAGGCGGATGAGCATCCAAGGCGTATTATCGCCGAAGGACACTATAGGGGAAAACGCAATGTAGTGGTGACGCTCGTGGGGCGCGGGCTTCACGTCCTCTACTACGCCGAAGACGGTGTGGTGCGACGTGATTTCTACGCCATTATCGTCGGTGCCCTGAACTTTTATCAATCTGCGACCGACGGCCTCGGCGGTGCCGAAGAGCTGGACAGCAAGGCTGCGGGTGATGATGACACCGTCCTGGGGACACTCTGCCGACAGCGTTTCCAGGGTTGGACTGCCCTCGACGGCGGTCATGCCCAGCGTCTCGAAGTAGCATTGGTTCAGCGTAAAGAACTCGGTGTAGGCCGAGCAGGTCTTGGTGGTGTCGGCCTCTGGTGCCACGGGGTGATAGTTCCATCGACCATACCCGTCGTCGACAAATTCCCGGGTGAGACATACCGACAGCACTTCGGGCAGGGCACGCACCTCATCGCGGAAGGTATAGAGGCTCGACATTACTTTGAGGGCTTCGCGCTCGAAGGGTTTCAGCCGAACGGTGTCGGCGTATGTTTCGGCTTCAGCGGTTGCGCTCTCGGTGGTGAGCGGCGTTATTCTTCCCGTCTGCCCCACGAGCAGGTGCTCCTTCTCAAACTCACCGTCGGCGTGGCAGAAGTAATTGCTATATGTCCAAACGGTGATGTTGTCAATCAGGTAGAAACTGAGGACGGCGATGAGGGCGATTTCGGCGAACACGAAGCCGTTCTGGCGGCGATGCGCCCAAAAATTCTTGAGTATCATGGGGCGTTATCTTTTCTGGTTGAGAGATTCGACGATAGGTTTACGGAGCGAGTGCCAGGCGGGCATCAGGGCGGCCATAAGGTTGAGCAGCACACAGCAGAGGAAGACGATGAGGAAGAGCGTGGGTGTGAAGAACATCTGGAACTGCATGCCTGTGTCCACTACGCTCTGGTCGGCAGAGACGAACATCTGCAGGAAGATCTTGTTGTCGCTGATGGCCGACACAAAGATGGCCGACAGCACCCAGCCGACGATGCCGCCGAGGAGCGTCAGCATGAGGTTCTCATGGATGACCTCATTGAGCAGCGTGCGACGTTTCGCACCGAAGGCCTTGCGGATGCCCATCTCGGCGCGGCGGGCCTCCATACGGTTGCTGACGAGTCCGCTCAGGTTGATGGCGGGCAGGAAGAGGAACAGCAGCATGAGGACGGCAGGCGGCATCAGGTTCATGGCCGCCAATGCCAGCCCCTGGTCGTCGGCTCCGTCGGGCCTGAAGAAATTGATCTTGTGGAAGAAGTGCGTGCGCGCCATCACCGCCCATTCCACCTTCTTACCCAACTGCGAACTGATAACGGCGCTGTAGTTCTGGCGCAACGGCTCCAGCTCGGTGTTGAAGTCCTTCAGCGCGTAGCCTTCGCGGAGCATGATTTGGACGTTGAGATTGCCGTTGTAGGTCACGTCCACGTAGTTGTCACCATTGCGCAGGGGATTGCGATTGTTGGGGTACAGGTCCATCCCTTCGACCATATACGGCAAATAGATGTCGGCAGTGGCATCCTCCAGAAATGCGCTCACCGCCTTGACCACGCCTACCACGCGGAAGGGCTTACCGTTGACTCTGACCGTTCCGCCTGTGGATGTGCCCGTCCTTACGGCCACTTTGTCGTTGATGACGCACACGTACTCACCATCATCCGACTCCTTCTTGGAGAATGAACGCCCGTCGATGAAGTCGAGGTCGTAGATGCGAAAGAAGTCGTGGTCGGTGGCAATGGCCGAGACTCTTGGGGCTTCATACTGCCCCTGTCTCAGCTGCTCTTCGCCTTCGATGGTGTAATTGTTTTGGTAGGCGGGGATGGTGCCCGTCGCCGCCTCCACGCACACCATCCGGCGGTAGCAAGAGTCGAGCGCCACCGACGAGAGCCCTTGATGATAGGGTATATCATCAGACTTTTCGCCTGGAATGAAACGGTTGTAAACGTAGAGCGTCCGCGAGCGGTTCGACTCCGGCGGGATGTCCGCCAGCAGCATATTGAACACGATGGCAATGACCATGGCCGAGGCGATGGCCACCGCCGTGCCCGCGATGTAGATGGCGGAGAATAACTTATCTTCGCGAATCAGTGCAAAGGCGTGTCGTATGATCTTAATCATCCGTGTAATCCGTTTAATCTGTGGTCGTAAACATCACATAATCTGCCGTCCGTCGAGGAACTTGATGATGCGGTCGGTCTGGGCGGCCTGCTGCTCGTTGTGGGTCACCATGACGATGGTGCGGCCGTCCTCGCGGTTCAGGCGGTGGAGCAGTTCCATGATCTCCGCACCCATCTTCGAGTCGAGGTTACCCGTTGGCTCGTCGGCCAGCAGGATTTCGGGGTTGCCGATGATAGCTCGGGCGATGGCCACGCGCTGGCACTGTCCGCCGGAGAGCTGCGTGGGGCGGTGCTTCATGCGGTGGGAGAGGCCGACGCGCTCGATGACCTCCTTGGCCAGCCGCTGGCGCTCGCCGCTGCGCACACCGCGGTAGATGAGCGGTAGCTGCACGTTGTCGAGGACGTTGAGCGTCGGGATGAGGTGGAACGACTGGAAGACGAAGCCCAGTGTCTTGTTGCGCAGTTCGGCGAGGCGATTGTCCGAAAGCTTCGGGTCGATGCGCGTGCCGCACAGCTCAATCTCGCCGCTCGTCGGCTCGTCAAGCAGGCCCATGATGTTGAGCAGCGTCGACTTGCCGCAGCCCGACGGTCCCATGATGCTCAGGAACTCGCCCTTGCGCACTTCGAGGTTCACATTCTCCAACGCCTGTGTCTCCACTTCGTCGGTACGGTAGATCTTGTTGATCCCATTCAGTTTGATTACTGTTTCCATTGTTTTTTTGTTTTTATTGTTAATGATTTGTTGTTTCGTATCCTACTCCTCCCTTAGCGCCTCGGTAATCCTTGCGCGGACTATCTTCACAGCGGGGATGGTAGTGCCGATAAGGACGGTACATAATATAATAAGGTAGACGATGGCAGAGACGATGAGGAAGTGCAACGGCTTATCGGCCACCCAGGTCGGGTCGGGTTGCGTGCCGGGCTGGTGGGTGCTGATGCAGAGTTCGCCGAAGCCCATCTTCACGTAGTTGAGGTAGAGCACACAGGCGATGAACATGCTGACGGTGGCCATCACCCAGCCCTCGACAAGGAACATCAGCATGACGCGCCGTTTGGTGGCGCCGAAGGCACGCATGATGCCCGACTCCTCCGTGCGCCGCTTGGTCTGCATCCAGAAGGTGCCGATGACGCCGAGGCACAAGTTGATAAGGAAGAAAATGGCAGTGGCTATCTGGAGGTTGAAATCGTAAGACAGGGAGGGCGCGGCAAACTGGTTCCGACTGGAGCCAATGTCGTCGTAGGCCGTGAACGAGGCCACAGCGTAATTGTCGGAAAAATACTCCCAGGCGTGGTTGTTCTGTTCCTCGGCAAAGCGGCGCGGATTGATGCCGGGCTTCAGGCGGAGGACGATGAGGTCCTGCGAGCCTCCAGTACGGATGGTGCCGTTATTACTGTAAACCGCCCACGTGTTGTAGTCTTTCTCTGAGACGTGGACGTCGTTCACCACGGCGACAATGGGTTGGCCCCAATCAATACCCACATAACTGGCGGCTTTCAGTTCCTTGTTAATGGCGGCCTCTACAGAACCGAAGAAATGCTCGGCCAGAGACTGGCTGACAATCCACCCGCGTCCGATGTCCGACAGTTCTTTCGAT
>JAFTGI010000188.1 GCA_017458195.1 Prevotella sp. | reverse complement strand
GATATACAACAAACACAGGAAGCAAGTACTGGATCGCTCTATCGAACGGTTGCAGGCTAAAATCCTGCGGCTACAGAACGAAAGTGCTACATGCGCTTGCTTCTGATTGTCAATGCGTTAAGATTTAGTTATATAGAAGCAAACCATATACTTGAAATGTTGATATGAAGAAGATTATAGCTACGGCAGCAGCTGCATTGGTCGGGATAACCATGACTGCACAGACCCTGAACGTCGAGGTGGGACAGGTGACTTATCAGATTCCGGCTGAGCAGGCCGGCGAGATGGTCTATCAGAACGGACAAAGCGTCATTATTATTAATAAGGAGTACACCCTGAGCGAGATAAGCCGGATGTACGTCGACGACTCGGAGGTGACCGACAACGAGGTCCAGGTGGTGTTCGACGACGCCTCGGCCAAGATCCTTGTGGCCGGCAACGTGGCGCAGTATCTGACCATTGAGCAGAGCGGTGCCCACGTCTCGATAAGCCAAAGCGACGACGTCAGCGAGGAAATCACTTACGCCCTCAGCGGAGCAACGAGCGACGGCGAGTTCTATCTCGCGGGTTCGTATAAGTCGACCGTGGAACTCTGCGGCCTGACGCTGACCAACAAGACGCCCGTCTACAGCGGCTCAGCCATCAGCATCATGAACGGCAAGCGCATCAGCCTCAGTGTCAAGAAGGACACTGAGAACACCCTCACCGACTCATCGCTCGGCAATCAGAAGGCCGCACTCTATTGCAAGGGCCACCTCGAACTGAAAGGCAAGGGCACGCTCAATGTCTACGGCACGCTGGCTCACGCCGTCAAGAGTGCCGAGTACATGCAGGTGAAGAACCTGACGCTCAATGTGCTCAAGGCCGTGAAGGACGGTCTGTCGTGCGACGAGTACTTCCTCATGGAGAGCGGCACGCTCAGCATCAGCGGTGTGGGCGACGACGGCATCCAATGCGATCTGGACGGTACAACCAACACCGGCCAGCTGGCTGACCACGAGGAAGAGGACTCCGGCAATATCTATATCGACGGCGGCACGCTCAACATCACTACCACGGCGGCCGGCACCAAGTGTCTCAAAAGCGACAGCACGCTCGTCGTCAACGACGGCACTCTCGTGATCAATGCCAGCGGCGCGGTGGACACCAGCGATTCTTCGGATCCCTCCTATGTCTCAGGCATCAGCTGCGGCAAGTTCGTGCAGAACGGCGGCGCCATCACCATGACCGTCAAGGGCACGGCCGGGCGCGGCGTCAAGGCGTGGGACATCGAGACCAACGGCGGTGAGCTCAGCATCACCAACTCGGCCACGCCCACGACCATCTCGAGCGACGTCAAGAGTGCCAAGGGCCTGAAAGCCCTCAACGTGGCCCTCAACGCCGGTGCAATCACCATCAACATGAGCGGCAATGCCGGCAAGGGCATCTCAGCAGGCAGCGGCACCAAGTCGACCAGCAGCGGCGGCGGTGGTGGCTGGGGCGGCGGTTGGGGCCCCGGTGGCGGCGGTCCTGGCGGCATGGGCGGCGGTACGTCCTATTCCAACGTGAAGGGCACCTACACCCAGGGACTTTCCGACGGCACTGGTCCTACGCTCATTGTCAACACCACGGGTTCGGCCTACAGTTCTTCGTCGGCCAAGGCCATCAAGGCCATCTGCGCCGCTACGCTCTATGGCGGCACGACCGAGGTGAGCACGAAGACCAGCGGTGCCGAAGGTCTGGAGTCGAAGACCAGCGTCACCTTCAAGGGCGGCCAGCACTACTTCCAGTGCTACGACGACTGCGTAAACTCGGCAGGGAAGATCACCTTTGACGGCGGTGTCACCGTCTGCTATTCAAATGGCAACGACGCCGTCGACTCCAACGCAGGCACCACCGGCGCCATCACCATCGGCGACGGAGCTGTCTTTGCCTTCACGACAAGAGGCGCGCCCGAGGAAGGGCTCGACTGCGACAACAACTCTTACATTCAGATTACGGGCACGGGCTATGCCGTCTCTGCAGGCGCTTCGCAAGGCGGTGGTGGCGGCGGCTGGGGAGGCAGTTCCTCGGGCAATACCATCTCGAACGCCAAGCAGGGCTATGCCTTCGTCACCAGCAGCGTGAGCTATCAGAGCGGGCGTTACTATACGCTTGCCGATTCCAGCGGCAACAACCTGCTTACTTATAGTTTCCCGGCCTCGTGCAGCAGTTCGCTGAGCCTCTTCACGGCCAAGGGAATGGTGAAGGGCAGCACCTACAGCGTGAAGTATTCCACCACGGCACCCACCGACGCGACGACCGCCTGGCACGGGCTTTACCTCGGCTCTACCCACAAGGGCACGTCGAACGCCATCAGTTCCATAACGGCCAAGTAAAGGGCAAAAAGGATTAAGATTGAACGCGGATAAGCCCTACGAGTCGTCGCGATAGGCATCGACGCCGATGCTTTCCTGACTGCCTATGGTCAGTTTACGCAGGTCGTAGTAGGAGCCATTGTAGATGTTGAAGTCAACATCACCCTTAATGCCCGGCAAACGGCCTACGTCGGTGTGCTGCCAGAACTTCCATGGCCCCTGATAGGCAACGCTGTCGACGTAGTAGTGGGCAATCCAATAGGGATATTGATTAAAGATGGTGTCGTTCAGATAGGCCATCTTGAATTTGTAATAAGTATATAGGATGGGCTTCACCTTGTAGTGGGCCTCCACGCGGTTGAGCCACTCCAGCACGCTGCTCTTGAATTCCGCGTCCGTCTGGTCCTTGGGCTTTTGCTCCACGTCGAGCACGGGCGGCAGGTCGCCGTTCAGGAGTTTCACCTGGCGGATAAAGTGCTCGGCCTGCTCCTTGGCCGACGACTGTGTGCTATAGAAATGGTAAGCCCCGCGCGTGAATCCATATTCATGAGCCTGACTGAAATTGTACTCGAACTTCGGGTCGATGCGGTTGGAGCCTTCTGTAGCCTTGATCATCACGAAGCGGATGGGGCATTCGTCGATGGTGCCGCGGTTGCGCAGGAGTTCCCAGTCGATGTTCCCTTGATAATGCGAAATGTCAATGCCGTGAATGTCGTAGCCAGCCGGATAGCTGACATCGCCGAAAAGGGCTTTCCAGCGCAAGCCGTAGGGCGACACGAAGAAATAATAGAAAGCCCAGACGTAGAGAGCAGCAATAGCTAAGCCTCCCAGCCACCATGCCCAGCCGGGTAGATAATTTCGCAACCACGCGAACCAACCGCCGCTCTTGTTGCGGCGCTTCTTGGTTCGCGTGGTTTTGGTTTTATGTTTTGGTGTCTTCTTATTCTTTGATGAAGGCATTTATTTACTCTGTTCGAGTGCAAGTGTGCAAGTGGGCTTGTCGCAGACCTCCGACGGTCCCCAATACTGGATGGGGCCGGGGTAGACGTAGGCCGTCTCGTGGGCCCAACGGTTACGCTGAGCGGCGAAGGTCTTGAAGGGCTTGCCGTTAAGGTCGACGAGAGCCTTGCGTATGACGGGCTTCATCTTGCCGTTGCGGCGCTCCATGTTCATCATCATCGTGATGGGCACTCCGCCAGCCTTCCATTCATCGGCAGGTGCTGTGGTGTTCTTGACGATGGCCATATAGCCCGTCTTACCTGCGGCAATGAGCTGTGCGGCACTGTTGCCTAAAGCATAGCAGTAGTCGGCGTCAAAGTTCGAGGGAGCTGCACAGCGGCCCTCGTAGCCAAAGAAGTGGGTCTGGGTTGCGAAGTTTCCGTTGTACTTGCCCCAGCGCTTGTACTTTTCGACGCGCTGAGCAACCATCGTGGCGAGCAGTTTCTCTGTTTCAATCTGGCTGACCTGCACATTGCCGTGGGGGTCGCGGTCGAAGGCAAGCTGGCGTGCTACGTTCATGGGCAGGGCGTTGAAGACGAGCAGGTTCTCGTCGGTGAGCTGGCTCTTGATGAAGTCGATAAGGTCGTTGCGCGACATGGAGAGATTCTGGCTCTCGGGCATCGACAGCACGTCGTTCATCTGGGCGATGAGGCGCTTGATGTGGGGTATGAACTCGATGATGCCCTCAGGAATTATGACAGTACCGAAGTTGTTGCCGTCGGCCGAGCGGCGCAGGACGCTGTCGGCGATGTAGTCGACGACGTCGTTGAGCGACATGTTCTGCTGCTCAACCTCCTCGGAGATGAGGCACACATTGGGCTGCGTCTGAAGGGCGCATTCAAGAGCGATGTGTGAGGCCGAGCGGCCCATCACCTTGATGAAATGCCAGTACTTGCGTGCTGAGTTGCAGTCACGCTCAATATTGCCGATGAGCTCCGAGTAGACCTTACAGGCCGTGTCGAAGCCGAAAGATGTCTCAATCTGCTCGTTCTTGAGGTCGCCATCGATGGTTTTGGGACATCCAATGACCTGCACGCCGTAGTTCTTGGCAGCGTAGTATTCGGCCAGCACACAGGCGTTGGTGTTAGAGTCGTCGCCGCCGATGATGACGATAGCCTTGATGTTGAGCTCGCGGATGATCTCGAGACCTTTCTCAAACTGCTCCTCTTTCTCGAGCTTCGTGCGGCCGGAGCCGATCATGTCGAAGCCGCCAGTGTTGCGGTATTCGTCGACGACCTCCTTAGTGAGCTCGATGTAGTTGTGCTCAACGAGTCCGCTGGGGCCCATGAGGAAACCGTAGAGGCGGTTCTTCGGGTTAAGCTTCTTCACAGCATCAAAGAGGCCGGTGATGACGTTATGTCCGCCAGGGGCCTGACCACCACTGAGGATGATGCCGACGTTCATCGGCTCGTGAGCAGTCTCCTCACCGGGAACGAACTCTACCAGCGGCATGCCGTAGGTATTGGGGAAGAGGCGCTTGATGTCCTCCTGATTGTCAACACTCTGTGTAGGAGCACCCTCCTTCACTTTTACTGCACCCTGCAATCCACGCGGCAGCTTGGGCTGATACGCGGCTCTTGCAATCTGCAACGCACTTTTTTCCATAATTACTAATTCCTATTTTTTTGTTGATAATGTATATAGTCTTGTCGCTTAGGCGGTGCAAAATTACACAATTCTCGCGAGAAATAATCATGTTTAGCACTTTTTTGCACAAAAACTCTTTGTCGTCTCATTTTTTTTCCCTATCTTTGGCGATGCAAAACAAATAACTGAAAGAAAATGGCAAATAAAAGATCACTGAAACGAGCTATCAATGCAATCAGCGAGGAACTGTTCGTGGAGTGCGTGGCTGCGTCGCTCTACAGTCCTGAGAGCCATCAGGACGACGCCGAGGCCCTGCTGACCTCAATCATCAAGATGCAGGCAGACTTCACCACCCGCGTGTCGCATGCCGAGCCAGGCATGAAGCCTAAACTCTACTACAAGGACTTGCGCGAGAAATTCACAGCTCAGGTGAGCGACATTGTCGACCAGATCAACAATCACTAAATGTGGCGTAAGTTCTGTCATTGGCTCTTGTTCAGCCGGATGGGATGGACACAGGAGGTCACCGAACCGCATCCCGACAAGTACATCATCTGTTTGGCCCCTCACACCAGCAACTGGGACTTCCTCATCGGACAGCTCTTCAATCAGGCCATGGGCATGAAGAGCAATTTCCTGATGAAGAAGGAATGGTTCTTTTGGCCGTTGGGCCCACTGTTCCGCCGGATGGGCGGCATTCCCGTCTATCGCAAGAAGCGCACCAGCATGACCGATGCCATGGCCGAAACGGCACGCAAGACGGCGCACTTCCGCCTTTGCGTCACCCCCGAAGGGACGCGGTCGAGGGTTGAGGAGTGGAAAAGGGGGTTCTATATTATTGCCCTCAAGGCCGACCTGCCCATCCTGCTTTACGGGCTCGACTATGAGCGCAAGCTTATTCAGTGCAACCGCACCGTCATCCCCTCGGGCGACATCGATGCCGACATACGCCAGATCAAGCTTTATTTCAAGGATTTCAAAGGCCGTCACCCCGAGAACTTTTCTATCGGCGCAGTGAGAAGTGAGAAGTGAAAAGTGAAAAACGAGACTTTTAAAATAACGAGGGACAGATGGCTTTGGGTAGCGATATTATTCATTATTCACTGTTCTTTATTTATTAGCCACGCTGCGGCGCAACGCCCTTGGGTCCGCAATGAGTCGCGCCCCTTCGACATCGAGCGCGGACTCGACGGTCGCCATCTTTCGTTGTGGGCAAGCCATGGCCGCTACTTCTCGGTCGACGAGAACCGATGGAAGTGGCAGCGGCCCCCGTTGTTCTGCACCAACGAGGACCTTTTCACTCAGACCATCGTCGTTCCCTACCTCATCCCGATGCTCGAGAATGCTGGTGCCATCGTGTTCACGCCACGTGAGCGCGACTGGCAACGCCACGAGGTGATCGTCGACAACGATGACCGCCATTCACTTGTCTACTATCAGGAGCACGAATACCAGCACAAGTGGACGGATGCCCCCATGCGGGGCTTTGCCCGCCATGACGGCAACTACCGCGACGGCGAGAACCCCTTTGAGGCAGGCACGCTCCGCATGACCGAGACGACCAGGAGCAGGTCGCGCCAGAGCACCATCAGCTATCAGCCGCAGCTGCCGTCGTCCGGGCGCTACGCCGTCTACGTCAGCTACGCCACGATTCACGGCAGCATTGACGATGCCCACTACACCGTTTGGCATAAGGGACAGCCCACGGAGTTTCGCGTCAACCAGCAGATGGGTGGCGGCACGTGGGTCTATCTCGGCACATTCGATTTTGAGGGCGGATGCTCGGAGCGCAATCGCGTGGAACTGAGCAATCTGAGCCAGCATCGGGGTGGTGTCGTCACGGCCGATGCCGTCCGCTTTGGCGGTGGCATGGGCAACATTGAGCGCGGCAACACAACCAGCGGTCTGCCTCGTTGTCTTGAGGGTGCCCGCTATTATGCCCAGTGGGCAGGCATGCCCTATAAGATCTACAGTGGCCGCGAAGGCACCAACGACTATGCCGACGACATCAACGTGCGGTCGCTGATGACCAACCACCTGCTGGGCGGATCATCCTTCGCGCCCGACTCTGCAGGACTGCGTGTGCCCATCGAACTCTCGCTGGCCGTCCATAGCGACGCCGGCCACACCGACACGGGCGAAGGTGTCTTCGGCACGCTGGCCATATGTACAACCGGCTTCGGCGACCCTCAGCTGGCTGACGGCACAAGCCGCCAGGCCTCCCTTGAACTGGCCACGAGCCTGCTGCAGAACACCACCGCCGACCTCCAGTATCGCTACGGCGAATGGACGCTCCGCAAGCTCTACGACCGCAACTATTCGGAGACGCGCCTGCCCGTCGTGCCCAGTGCCATCCTCGAAACCATGTCGCACCAGAACTTCGGTGACATGCGCTACGGTCAGGACCCCAACTTCCGCTTCACGCTGGCACGTTCCATCTACAAGACCTTGCTGCGCTATATCACCTCGCGCCACGGCGACAAGTGCGTCGTACAGCCGCTCGCACCCGACAATTTCCACATCGAGTTCACCGACAAGCGGGGCGAGGTGCGGCTCAGCTGGCAAGGACTCATCGACAGCCAGGAGCCCTCGTCGGAACCTACGGGCTATGTGCTCTATATGGCACAGGGCGACGGTGGCTTCGACAATGGCACCACGCTGCGCGGCACATCGTGCAACGTCCGCCTGACGCCGGGCGTCATCCATCATTTCCGCATCACCGCCACCAACGACGGCGGCCAGAGTTTCCCCACTGAAGTGCTATCGGCCTATTACGACCCGTCGGCTGCCCGAACGGCCATGATCGTCAATGGTTTCCATCGGCTGTCGTCACCGGCCGTCAGTCGCTACGGCCAAGGTTTCGACTTCGACGAGGATCCTGGTGTCAGCTATGGCCTGACTGCCGGTTTCCTCGGCCGCCAGCAGGTGTTCGACCCGCGCCAGATCGGCGTTGAGGACTCTACCGGCTTAGGCTTTACTTCCGAAGAACTGGCAGGCTACTTCATTGCCGGCAACGACTTCACAGACGTACGCACCCACGCAGAAGCCATCGCCATGGCAGGCGGGTTCAGCATTGTCAGTTGCTCGGCACAGGCCGTCGAGAGCGGACTGACCTCGCTGCAACCCTACACCGTTGTCGACCTCATGCTCGGCCTTGAGAAGGACGATGGCCACAGCCTCGTCAACTACAAGTCAATCCCCTCGTCGCTCCAGACCGCCCTTCGCGATTTCACGTCCCGTGGCGGGCGGTTGCTCGTCAGCGGCGCCTACGTCGGAAGCGACCAGACGACCGAGGCCGACAAGGCGATGCTCCGCGAACTGCTGAAGACGGAATGCGCAGGCACCAACCGGCTCAACAATTCGGCTGTCAGCGGGCTCGGACTCGACTTCAGCATCTACAGCCAACTCAACGACCGCCACTATGCAGCCACGCGCACTGACGTGCTCATGCCCGTCGGGACCGCCTTCCCGGCCATGGTCTACCTGAACGACGACACGAGCGCCGCCGTGGCCTATCAGGGCGTCGACTATCGGTCGTTCACCATGGGCTTCCCCTTCGAGTGCATTGTCGACAGACAGCAGCGAGCCGCTATCATGCGCGGTATACTTAATTTTCTAACAAACAACTGATTATGGCAAAGATATTAACTAACGCTTCGGGTACGCGTAGCATTGAAGTAACCGACCAACATCTGGAAACCATCGAGCGTTATCAGCTCCTGCGCGACCTCATCGACTCTAACGGTTTTGTCGATGAGCAAGTGCTCGACAAGCTCAAGTTCAACATCCGTTCGCTCCTCGAATCAGAGGCCGGACGGGACAAGAATCTGCTCGACTTGTGCCTCGACGTCATCTATCACTCAAACATGAAGGCGCTGGGACTGCAGAACCTTCTGCAGCTCTACGTCGAATGGCAGAAGCAAAGAGAGGATGGAGTATCGGCTGACTGATTTCCTGCCAACCACCAAGAAGGAACTGGAGCTGCGGGGATGGGATTATGTCGATGTGATCCTGTTCTCGGGTGATGCCTATGTCGACCACCCGTCGTTCGGTGCGGCCGTCATAGGGCGCACGCTGGAGGCCGCGGGATTTCGTGTGGCCATCGTCCCGCAACCCGACTGGCACGGTGACTTCCGCGATTTCAAGAAGTTGGGACGCCCGCGCCTGTTCTTCGGCATCTCGCCCGGGTGCATGGACTCCATGGTCAACAAGTACACGGCTGCCCGCCGTCTGCGCTCTGAGGATTCATACTGTCCCGACGGGCGCCACGACCTCCGCCCGGAATACCCGACCATTGTCTACACCCAGATCCTGAAGAAGCTCTATCCCGACGTGCCCGTCGTGCTCGGCGGCATCGAGGCCTCGCTGCGGCGGCTCATCCACTACGACTACTGGCAGGACCGCCTGCGCCCCTCCATTCTCGTT